>MFTO01000001.1 GCA_001786835.1 Candidatus Nomurabacteria bacterium RIFCSPHIGHO2_01_FULL_40_20
TCATTATTTTTCATAATTATAATATCCTCAAAATTATTCTCCTGCATGAGGTGAAGTATCCCTTGGCGAGAAAGCTCTAGCATTGCGAGGAATCCCACTATTATCACCACTTTTTCTTCTTTGGTTTGCGCGCTACCTGCAAATTCACGGAAGTTCATCTTGAGCGTGTTTTGAATTCGCTCGGTAAGTCGATCTATCATCTCTTCAATACTGATGACTTTTTTTACTTCCACCTCCGGCAAGGATATTTTCTTCGGCATCCTGCCCAAAACGCCCTCGGTGAAAGTCATCATAGATTCTTTAGTAATCTGCTCATCCGGCAAAAATACTAAAACATCGTGTTTGCGTTCTTCGCCGGCGAAAATCATTTTCTTGCCAAAGTTCTCTTTTACATTTTGCGAAAGTCGCATATACATCTCGTAGAGTCGGAGGCGATTTTCTAAACTTTTTATGTCGCCTTCTTCTTCGTCAGTGAGCATTAGGTTTGGCAAGAGAGATTTGGATTTAATTAGAATGAGGGTGGAAGCAACTGTGATGAAGCTTGCGATATGCGCGGGCTCGAGGTCGCCAAGAGTGTTGATGTGCTTCAAATAATCCTCGGTAACAGAGGCGAGCGAAATTTCATTGATAAAAAGCTTCCGTTCCTCTATCAAACTAAGCAACAAATTAAACGGCCCCTCAAATGAAGGGGTTTTGACCGTATAAGCATTCGTCGCTGTATCCGTTTCCACCCTTAGATATTAGCATTTTTTGTTAAAAAAGCTATACTGGACTGATGCAAAAGAGGAAAAGGCAAAGCGTTCGGCTGTCTAAAAATATTGTGCCGATAAAATATGATATCAAGCTTCATCCGGACTTGGAGAATTTTACTTTTAGAGGTGAGGAAGTCATAACCGTTGACCTAAAAAAAGAAACTAAAGAAATTACTCTCCACTCTAAAGAGATAGATATAGAAACTGCGAGAATCGGCGAAGAGTTTACTAAAAAGATTTCTTATAATCAAAAATCTGAAACAGCTACTTTCGTATTCGCAAAAAAAATCAAAAAAGGAATGCATACGCTTACCATAACATTTCAAGGCATTCTAAACGACAAAATGCGCGGTTTTTATAAGAGTTCCTATATCTACGAGGGCAAGGTGCACCATATCGCGACCACGCAGTTTGAGGCCACAGACGCGCGCCGAGCTTTCCCTTGCTTTGACGAGCCGGCGCAGAAAGCGGTTTTCCATGTGTCGCTCGTCGTGCCGAAAGGCAAAACTGCAATCTCAAATACTCTGCCGATTTCAAAAATTGAACATGAAGCTGGTTTTGAGGTTATAAAGTTTTCTCCCACTCCCAAAATGTCCACCTACCTTCTGGCTTTTATCGTCGGAGATTTTGAATACATTGAGAAAAAATCAAAACGTGGTGTGCTGGTGCGAGTGTATACAACAGCCGGCAAAAAACATCAAGCAAAGTTTTCCTTGGACACGACGGTGAAAATGTTGGATTTCTATGAAAAATATTTTAATATTCCGTATCCGCTCAATACGCTCGACATGATTGCGATTCCGGATTTCTCTTCGCTCGCTATGGAAAACTGGGGCGCAATTACTTTCCGCGAAGTAGGGCTTTTGGTGGACGAAAAACACACTTCCACTGGGAGCAAGGAATTAATTGCCGAAGTCATCGCGCATGAACTCGCCCATCAATGGTTTGGGAACTTGGTTACTATGGAGTGGTGGACACACCTCTGGCTCAACGAAGGCTTCGCTTCCTATATTCCCTACCTTGCGATAGAAAAAGTTTTCCCAAAATGGAATACTACCTTCTGGCTTTTATCGTCGGAGATTTTGAATACATTGAGAAAAAATCAAAACGTGGTGTGCTGGTGCGAGTGTATACAACAGCCGGCAAAAAACATCAAGCAAAGTTTTCCTTGGACACGACGGTGAAAATGTTGGATTTCTATGAAAAATATTTTAATATTCCGTATCCGCTCAATACGCTCGACATGATTGCGATTCCGGATTTCTCTTCGCTCGCTATGGAAAACTGGGGCGCAATTACTTTCCGCGAAGTAGGGCTTTTGGTGGACGAAAAACACACTTCCACTGGGAGCAAGGAATTAATTGCCGAAGTCATCGCGCATGAACTCGCCCATCAATGGTTTGGGAACTTGGTTACTATGGAGTGGTGGACACACCTCTGGCTCAACGAAGGCTTCGCTTCCTATATTCCCTACCTTGCGATAGAAAAAGTTTTCCCAAAATGGAATATTTGGGAGAGATTTGTCACCAATTCCCACGGCACCGGCTCGGCGCTTCGCTTGGACTCTCTTGTCAACACCCACCCCATAGAAGTAGAAGTGTACCATCCGGACGAAATCGGAGAGATTTTTGATGAAGTTTCTTATGCTAAAGGCGCGTCCGTTATCCGTATGCTCGCCGAATACATTGGCGAGAAAAATTTCCGAGATGGCTTGCGTTATTATTTAAAAAAGCACAGTTATAAAAACACCGAGACTGTGCACCTCTGGCAAGCTTTTGAAAAAGTCTCTGGCCTACCTGTGCAAAAAATGATGCAAAACTGGACAGGCAAAAGTGGTTATCCGCTCATCCGCGCTTCACTCACCTCACCACTTGGTACTCCGAGTACCAAGTTGATACTTTCGCAAGAGCGATTTTTCCTGAGTCCTGTTTCTAAAGCCAAAAGTAAAGACAAAACGATTTGGCAAATACCAATAACTCTACAATTCAAAAATTCGTCTAAAAATTTAGTGCAGAAACACTTTTTGAGCCGACTTTCGCAAGCTGTCGAGCTGAGAATGAGCGATTTTTCACCAGAAAAATACGCGACGGCGAAAAAAGTTGTTTCAAACGATTTTTGTATTAAAATTAACGCAGATGAGGCCGGATTTTACAGAGTGGCATACAGCAAAGAACTTTTGGATAAGCTCCACTCCCCTGTCGCTAAAAAAATCCTCTCTCCCATAGATCGGCTCGGAATTGTGCGGGATTTGTTTGCTCTTGCGGAAGCTGGAGAAATTGAGACTACAGAAGTTTTGCAATTTCTCTCTGCTTACAAAAATGAAGATAGCTTTATAGTTTGGACGGAAATCGCCGGAGGAATTTCTCGCTTAGAACAATTACTCGCAAAAACATCTGCGAAAGATGATTTGAAGAAATTTATCATCAAACTTTTCTTGCCAGTTTTTAAAAGATTGGGTTGGAACAAAAAGAAAAACGAAGAACACAGCGATACCCTTCTGCGCACTATTGCCATCTCTAAATTAGGCAGAGCCGGACACTCTAGCGTTATCAAAGAAGCTCGCAAAAGATTTGCTTCCTTGAAACGAGGAGCGCATATGAACCCTGATTTACGGAGCGTAATTTATAGGGTTGTCGCTATTAGGGGAGGTAAAAAAGAATTTGATTATTTTATTAAAAAATACAAAGAAGAAACTTTACACGAAGAAAAGAATCGCATCGGAGGCACGCTCGGAGATTTCCAAAGTGATAAAATTCTCTGCGAGACGGCAAACTTTGCGCTCTCCCCGCATGTTCGCACGCAAGATACCCCAAGTATCCTAGCGGGTCTTGCGCTCAATCCTCTTGGGCGAATGATTTGGCTCAAATGCATAAAATACAACTGGGATACTTTCCTTTCCCGCTATGGAGATGGCGGACATACCCTTTCTCATCTAATTCAACCGATAGCTGTCTCCCCCGAGAAAAAACATCTAGAATACTTCAAAACCTTCTTCGCCTCTCGCCCTGCCCCTGGCGCCCTACGCACCATAGAGCAAGTCCTAGAACGCATGGAGAACAATGTCCTCTGGCTATCGCGGAACGGGAAAAAGATTAGTAAATACTTATATGGTAGAAAAATTTAAAATTTGTTATAATACATAGCATGATGCGAGAATTAAGAGCAGGAAAAGGAGATTCTTTCATATATGAGGAAGATGTAACGCCAGCACTCGATAGATATCTCGAAGAAATTGGTAAGATACCTCTACTTACTTCAGATGAAGAAGTTGATTTGGCAAAAAAAATAAAACAAGGAGACCAAAAAGCTCTAGAAAAATTAGTAAAAGCTAATCTACGTTTTGTAGTAAATGTGGCCAAACAATTTAGAGGTAGGGGGTTATCTTTTCAAGATTTAATAAATGAAGGTAATGGAGGGCTAATAAAGGCCGCTGAACGTTTTGATGAAACGAAGGGTTTTAAATTTATTTCCTACGCAGTTTCTACAATTCGCACAAAAATAAATGAAGCTGTAATGGAATTTGGACGACTTACAAGAAAGCCCACTAATGTTAATAAGGGCTTTACAAAACTTAACGAAACAAAACTCCAAAAGGAACAGGAATTAGGACAAGAATTATCTGTATATGAATTAGCTCATCTACTAAAGGAAAATCCAGATAAATCTTATATAAAAAATTTAGACCAAACATTAGACATTAGTACTAAACATACATCAATTGATGCACCTATAGTGTTTGACGACAAAGATTCTCCAGCTATGGTAGACAACTTGGCGGACACATCTTCAAAAAATCCAGACTACGAATTAGAACACAACGAATCTTTAAAAAAAGAAATCAATACTATATTAAAAACATTTCCTGAAAAACAAAAGCAAATAATAGAACTATTTTTCTTTGATCCTGAACTTGGTTCCTTAAAAAACAAAGAAGAGAAATTTAAAGCAATAGCTACTAGAATTGGTAGCGAAGTTAAGTGGACAAAAAGAGGGTATCGTATGGCAATAGAAAAATTGAAGAACTATTCACGTTTAAGAGAATATTTTTAGACGATTCCTAAATTCTTTTATTCGCGATTTCGTATACGACACTGCGGTGAGCGATTACAAATATTTTAACCCTTTTCCCTTCTATGCAAAAAACTACTCTATAATCCCCTACTCTCAATTTGAAATAACCTTTGAGTGATCTGCGAAGTGGTTTTCCATATAGGCTTGGCTCCGTAGTTAATTTTATTTCTATGTCTTGTTTTATACGTTTTTTATAGAAACTAGATATTTTTGGAATATCTTTCTTTACAACTTCGTCTGCGTATAATATTTCATAATTCATACAGTCACCGTTTTACGCCCAAGCTTTTTTATGGCTATAAAAACGTGCTTTCTTATGATCACGCTTTTTTGCAATTTCACCGAGAACTATGTCTTCTTCTTGTTCCAGAGCTAAGGCTAAAAGATATACAGCTTTTGTAGCCATTGGAACACTGTCGCGCTTAGAAATACGAGATAGTAAAATATCTAAATCAGGCGACAATGAAATATTTAATCTTTTCTTTGTTGTAGGCATATCCTAAGTGTATCAAAAGTGTATCACCTGTGTCAAATCCTAATCAATAAAGTTATCCACACCCGAGCTAAGGACTTTAGTTGACTAAAGAACTTTAGTATGCTAAAGTCGTTAGGTAAGAGAGATAATACAAGAATAATACAAGAATATGAATATATACGATTTAAATAAACAAGTGAAAATTGACTGGAAAGAGAAGAAAAACAAGCAGTTGGTGCGTTCCCTGCTTGCCCTTAAGACTCCCCTAGAAGCAGAGCGGTTTCTGCGCGACCTGATGACCGAACCGGAAATCAAAGAATTTGCTAACCGCCTAGAAGCGGCTAAATTGCTCTCCAAGAATGTCTACTACGACACCATCATCGAAGACACTGGCCTCTCTTCTGCTACCATTGCTCGCATCAAAAAGTGGCTCCTAGGGCCTCTTGGGGGCTACCGTTTAATACTTACTCGCTTATCGAACCATCACAATCCTACCAAACTTGGGAAAGGATTGTCTTTCAGTGGTGCGCCGAAGTAATAAACAAAGGCGACTAGCATAATTGGAAACCAACCCCTTCTCAAGTTTGAGAGGGGTTTCTTTATTGTTTCCTGAACAATTAAGCGGTTGCTATATAACCGAATTAACAAAAATAGCGAATTGTACATTTAAAATTTAATACAGATGGAAAATAATGTAAGATTAGGCTTCACGAAAAGGTATGCTGTGAGGTTAAAGAACACTAGTCCTGAAACTATTGAAAAAATTATAGTCAGGATGAACCAAATTGAAAAAGAGTCACTTGATGATTCCTTTGAAGTACATGAAGTTATTAAAAAAATATCTGAATTGTATTTCAAAAATGAATCAGGTAATTTTTTTAGTCTAGAGGAAGATGAGGGTAAGATAGTTTTTGCGTATCCATACTATCCTAATTACTACACATCTTTCATTACAGAAAATGAAATAAGATTGATAATTGACCAAATTATCAATAGACTTGAAGAAGTTGTGGAACTCAGAAAATTCAAGAGAAGGATGTCTTGGTTTTATCTTTGGTTTAACCTTTACTCTTATCCTATAGTTGTAGAAATTGATTTACTTTTTAACCCTTCGAAAGAATTGGGAAATCAGTATGAGGTTAAACTTCGCAATGATAAGTAAAAACTTGAAAATAAAAAGGTTCATTGCTTGAGTACCTGTAAATCGAGAGCAAAAAACAATAAAAACTAAATTAAACATGAAAAAAGATCAGTTTATTTTATCAGTTGACAAACTCCTTAACTCAGGAAGAAAAGATCCTGTTTCAGGAATATCACAACCACCTTTTGCTACTAAAAAAAGACAAGGAGTTGAATATCTTGAATATATTCTAGAAAACGGAATTAACGGAAAAAAATACGGACCCGTATATGAAGATTCTGGAGATGAAATCATAAAATACTTATCAGCAATTCTCCAGCCAAAAAGGAGATTCGACGTTTTTGTACCGACTCTGTGTCTAAAGGACTTTGTTGACAAAGTTCTTCGAGGGCATTATCCAAAAAATATATACAAAGGAGTCAGTTACAATCCGCACCTGCTTGAGTATGGGGAAAAACTTGATAACTTAGATTTTTTTAGTTATCTGTGTGAAGTAAGAGAATTTGTGACAGGTGAATCTGTTATTTTTGATGCAAGTTGTTATCATGCTTTGAATTTAATAGATGTCGATTGGATATCTCCCAATGTTGCACCGGCTATTTGTCAAGAATTAGTCAGAACCTTTTTTTTAAACAATGAATTAAGGGAAAATTCTCTACTTCGTAAAGAGTATCTCTTGAGAATGAATAGTTTCTCTGGCTATCAAATGAAAATAATTTCAATGGCAGATGTTTTGACTGATCCAAAGAAAATAGGAGATTTTGAAAGTAGACTCACTTCAGGGCTTGCTCATTGCGAAACTTCAGTGGAAAACTCTCGCTTAAAAATTAGAAATTTTGTGAAATACAGAAGAATCGACACAGAATTTTCCAAACTTTACACTCCATTAGTTCTTGCTGAAAATTTATATGCAAGAGAAATACTAAAGTGCAATGTTAAATTAGGTCCAATATCTGAGGTCAGTTTTGACAGTTTTATTTCAAAAATTCAGAGAGAAAAGTCTGGTTCTATGCAGTTTATTTGGTATACACGGCCGTTTGAAAAAGGAAGTTCTCCGGAAACAACAATCTATAGTAAAGACAAAATGGATGTTGTAAAAAAGAAACTTTCTACTAATAAAGGTTATACGGATTGGTTGGATGATATAACTTCAACATTTTTCGTAAAAACAACGCCGTTGATGGAAAGGATTGAATGCATTATCAATGTATTAGAAAATTAGGCTGATAGCGACTTTAATTAACTAAAGTCGCTATTTTTTTTTATTCCTAAAGAAATTTAAACTTTAGGCGCGTTGATTTTGGCGGCGAGGATTATTTAATATCAACCATATAAGCTTTTAAAAATGTTTCAATAGCGTCCACTGTGGACTCATTTAATTTAGCATTACTTTCAGCTACCCACTTTGCGAAATTGTATAATTCCTTTGTATCTACCTCTAACCACTTACCATTTTTGTGTAAAAAATAGAACATTGTTGTCATTGCAATGCGTTTATTTCCATTCTTAAAAGGATGATTTTTAATCATAAGGTAGAAAAGAATTGATGTTTTTTTAAGAAGCCCCGGATAAAGATCTTTGCCACCAAAAGTTTGAAACGGCGCCTCAATAGAGCGCTCAAGCGCGTTTGTATAACAAGTGCTAAAGTCTGGAATTGGTTCGGACCAAGTCATCGTCTCTTGAGCAAGACTGTGAGCTACATATTGGACATCTTTGACACTAATGCGCATTTTATTCTTTACCCAAGAGTTTGAGAGTTTCTCCATACTCCTTTATTACTTTTTCGACTACTTGCTCAATGTCTTTCTTTTTTTCTTCGGTAAGAATACCTGTGTCATGAAAGAATTTATTACGGATAAATTCCATAGGGATAGCGTATGCACGCCCTATCTTTTCTGCCGGCACCTGCCCTTTTTTTATTTTATTAAAAACAGCAATTCTGCTAATGCCAAGCATTTTTGCCAACTCGGCAACAGACACATATTTTTCTTTTTTATCCTTATTTTTCATAGGTTTTTCTTTGTTAATCTCTGTATGCTGTATATTAACAATTGTTAACCTATTTGTAAAGTGGTTAACAATATAACTTTATTTATGCGCGTTGATTTTGGCAGCGAGGATGAAGTCGTTCTCGGAGAGTCCACCGATGGCGTGGGTGGAGAGCTCTAGTTTTACTTTATTGTAGTTTATGTGGATATCTGGATGGTGTCCTTCCATTTCCGCAATATCAGCCACGAGGTTTACAAAATTTATAGCACCGATAAAGTCCGCGAATTTGAATTCTTTGGAAATTTGCTTCGCATCCTCGCTCATAGTCCACCCCTCCACATCCGGCAGATAATTTCTCGCTTCTTCCGGAGTAAAGGGGTCTATATCCCCTCCCTCGCATGGTATGCATTTTTTCTTTAATAAGTCGTTCATAGGGCAATTATACTATTTTAACCAACGATTTACCACTTCTTCTAAATGGTCTAAATTTTCAAGTATAAATAATTTTCTATGAAATTCATGAGGACTTATATCTAAATTTCTGATTACTTTTTCATCATAAGGGACTTTAAGAACTTTTTCAGAGAAAGCATTTTGTAATTCCCCACTCGAAGACATGAGCCCAGTACCAAAAGCTTTTATTTCTCCATCTTCTTTTATCAGTCCAAACTCATAGCCATACCAGCCAAGTTTAGCAATATGGTCTTTATTTTCCTTATTTTTTGCTTTCACTATTGCTCGTCCAAATTTTTCCAGAATTCTTGCATATTGCGGAATAGCCAAGAATGGAACATGCCCGAAAACATCATGAAAAATATCCGGCAAAGGTGTGTAGTCTAAATCTTTCTTCTTGCGGATAAAGTTTGTAATTCTGTGTTTTTTATCCGCTAAGGCTCCGACCCACTCTACATTGTTTTCATAAGTTATATCGGTCATTTCTATTTCCCAACTTGTGAGCTTCTTTAATTTTTTATTAATTTCCAGAAAGTTAGGAATATACTCTGTGCTCATCCCGAGCGCATCCCAACCTTGTTTGTGTAATTTTGTGGCTTTACCTCTTAAATTTTTCATTTGTTTTTCGCAAAGCAATTTCCAAACCTCATTCTCTTCTTTGGAGAACTTTTTGAATGGAATTACCCCACCTCCTTGTATAATTTTTTGGTTTTTCATAATTAAATAGATTAAAAATAGATAATAAAAAAACGCCCAGCGGGCGGTCTTTTATGTTTAGAAATACAAACAAAAAATTACCGCTCCGCTGGGCAGAGATAATAATTCTTTGAATTTACGATTCTAAATTTATTCACCATATAAATCTATACAATATATCTTCTTCTGTCAATTACCTACTGACTAATACTTTTATTCCTATGGCGACCAATACAGCGCCCATTGCTCGGTCAATTATATGCCTCCATTTAAAAATCTTTTTCTGGAACACTTTATGAGAAAATAAAAAGGAAACTATGGTAAACCAGACGAAGGTCATAAACATCATCTCCACACCATAAATTACTTTCACGAATTGAGGTGTTGCAGGGCCGACGACTTGAGTAAACAAAGCCACGAAAAACAAAGTTGCTTTAGGATTTAAGACATTCACCAAGAATCCATTTTTTATCGCATCAAAAGGAGAGAACGAATCCGCATTTTCTTTAATTGTTATTTTTTCTAATTCTCCATCTGTTGAAGGTTGGGATTTCAGCATTTTATATCCGAGGTAAAGAAGATAAATCGCGCCAAGAACTTTTATGATATTAAATAAAACTATTGATTTGGAAATTACTAAACCCACACCTGCCAAAGAATAAAAAACATGCACGCTTATTCCAAGCGCCACACCGAGCGCTGTATAAATGCCAATTTTGCGCGAATAAGACAGACTGTTTCGGCTCACCACGATAAAATCAGGTCCCGGACTCATCACTGCTAAAAGATGAGCTATTACGACGACGGCAAATTGTGCTAAAAATGGGGTCATAATCTCATCTTAGCATATTTTTTGCGGATATATTTCATAAACAAAAATACCAAGCCAAGCAAGATAGCCATCAGTATTATATTGCGGGCGACGCCGATGCCGTTTAGAATGGAATCAATTCGGCTTCGGAAATACCAACCGAGCGCAAGATAAAGTGGAATGTAAATCAAAAGCGCGCCAGCGTCGAGTAGTAGGAATTTTTTAAACGGGATTTTGAGATAGCCAGCGAGGAATGGCCCGAGAAATCGAAGTTGTATTAAAAACCGGGAGCAGAAAATAACTTTGTTGATATTTTTTTGTACCCACTCCATTCTGGACTCCACTTGTGAAGCAAAAATTCTTTTATATGCGCCTGTAATAAATCTATTCCCTCCTCGCGCTAAGAGATAAATAGTGATATCAGACGCGATAACTCCGGTAAAAATGACCGGAAAGAGAATTAAACCGTTCAAATGCGGTCCTCCAGCGAGATACCCGAGAATAATAAAAACACCTTCCTCTGGAATAGGCACCAGCACATTGGCGGCAAAGGATAACAGCCATACTCCAAAATAAGAAAGCGCGCCTATTTGATTTATAATTTCTTGCGCCTCCATTGTTTAGATATTTTCTCGCAGTTTGGCTATTTTGTAAATCGCAAAAACCAAGAGAATCGCTGCGACCCACTGCGTCGGCGCGAGCACGGTTTTATACAAAATCATATCTATCAAAATCGCAATAAACGGAAAAGTTAGTTCTAAGATAGTTGTGATGTGAACTGGAGTTCGCGCAAGCCCTTTGTAATAAATGAGGAGCGCTACCATGCCGGTGGATACTGCAATCAATGCAAAGAGGCCAAATTGAGGCGCTGTCGGCGCGGAAAGTGTCGCGCCTTTGCCCATAATTAAAAGAAGCGGTAGGGCTAAAAACAAAGTAAACAAAAATCGATAAAATGTGCTGACTTTCGCTTCAACTTTTGTCAAAAGCATTTTTGAAAAAGTAGTGCTAGAACCCCACGCGAAAGCGGCGCCAAGCGCAAAGAGGGCGGCAATGATAGTGCCTTCGCCTGTCTCCCAATTCACCGCGCCATTTTTAAACGTCACAAAATAAGCAGAAACAAGCGCGAGCACAGCCCAGACTATGTATCGCCGGTCAAGTTTTTCTTTCAAGAAAATAGAAGCAGTCGTGATAGCAAAAATTGGTTGGAGTTTTTGAAGCAAAAATACAACAGAGAAAGAAATAAAATGCACTTTGAGTAGCGCGGTGGTGAAAAAAAGTGTGCCCAAAAGCCCGCTTAGAGCGGATATGAGAATTATCAGAAACCATTCGTGTTTGGTAAGGTCTGTTTTGAATATACTTTTATAAACAAAAGGCAAGAGAATTATAAAACCAAAAAGATGTTCAAAGAATATTATCGTGATGGGTGGGAGCGAATACAGATGTCGGCGGATTACTCCGTCTAGCGCCCAGAGTAGCGCGGCGGTAATAATAAACAGTGGTCCAGTATAATTTTTTAACATGAATCTAAATCTTTTTTTATTTGGGTAATTAATTCTTCCTCGGTGTTGAATTTTCTATATTCTCTTAAAAATTTATTTATATGAAGGACAACTTTCTTTCCGTATGCGTTATCACGATATCCTATAAGATGAGCCTCAATTTTAGCATGAGGACCTATTACAATTCCAGCTCGATAAGTTTTTCCTTCCATCTCTGCTTTTCCGGTATAAATTCCTTCAGGGGGAAATTCACTTTCTTCTACTTCCAAATTCACTGTAGGAAACCCAATTTTTCGGCCATAACCGTCTCCTTTTATTACTTTTCCTGAAATAATGTAAGGCATTCCTAATATCCATCACTTCCCAACCTTTCATCAATTCTATTCATATCGCGCGGAAACATGGAGGCTTCGCGGATATTTTTGAGTCCCAAAAGTTGCATAGTCATCCGTTCCGCGCCAAAGGCAAAGCCACCTTCGGGCGGTACTCCGTATTTGAAAGCCTCCAAAAACATTTTTATTTTTTCCGGATCCATTTTCCATTCTTCCACATGCTTCATCAACTGATCATAATCACTAATTCTTCGGCCTCCCGAGAGCCATTCCACTCCACGGCAGAGCAAGTCCATGCCTTCATTGTATTCGGGCTCCTCGGGATTCGGATACACATAAAAGGGCTTTTTGCGCGTAGGGTACCCATAGATAAATACAAAGTCCGAGCCGGTTTCTTCTTTGATTATTTCACAAATCTGACGTTCATCTTCCGGATTGGTATCTTTCTCACCCCTGACATCGCGTTTAAATTTTTCAAAAATTCTCTGTTGAACTTCACGCAAAGACAGAGTCGGAGTTTTTTCTATCATCACAGGTATGGTAGCGCCTAAAATTTTCAAATGCTCTTTATTTTTTTCTTCAACTTGTTTTAAAATAAACCGCACTGTTTCTTCTGCCATATCGCGCACGTCTTCCCATGAATCTATAAAACTCATTTCGGCATCAAGCGAAACAATCTCAGTCAGATGCCGAGTAGTGGAAGAAGGTTCCGCGCGAAAAATTTTATTTACAGAAAAACAGCGTTCAAAAGCAGACATGACAATTTGTTTATAAAGTTGAGGCGATTGAGTCAGATATGCTTTTTTGTCAAAATAACTCACTTGAAAAACTTCGGCCCCACCTTCGGCTGTCGCGGGAGTAATAGCTGGAGCTTGGAATTCAAAAAACATATTTTTTTTCATAAACTCTCTGAATGAATCAATAATAGTCTCTTGCACTTTGAAGACTGCTTGGATTTTCGGATGGCGCAAAACCAACGCTCTGTTATCCAGCTCTGTAGTGAGCTCTAGATTATAACCCTCAAGCGACATATCAAAAGGCAGTTCATGAGCGGGACTTAAAACCTCTATGCTCACAACTTCCAGCTCAATGTCGCCATTTTGCACATCCGGATTTATATTTTTCTCCGGTCGTTTGTTCACAATGCCTGAAACTTTTAAAACCCACTCCGGTCTGATTTCTTTTGCTTTTTCTATTGCTTCTGTGTGACTCGGCAAAACTACACACTGTACAATACCCGTCATATCTCGAAAATCGAAAAAGACCATCTTGCCCTGGTCACGCCTAATATTTACCCAGCCCGCCAGAACAACTTCTTTGCCGATGTGTTCTTTTAAGTTTTTAATAAAAACTCTATTTCGCATCCCATTAGAAATTTTAATTTATAACTCTTATTTCCATTGCCCGCCGATTGAATTTCTAACGGGACAAGTAAAACCAGTATAGCACGGAAATTTAATCTCCGTTCTTGGATAAATCAGTAACGGATTTGCCGTTATGAAGATTGTCCACCACTTTTGCTATCAATTTTGCCGTAGGCATGATTACTAAATTCTTGATAAGCTTTTGTTTCCCAGAAAAATCACACGTATCGGAAAACCAAACTTCTTTAAAATCTACAGAATTCAGATTCTCTACTGCTTTACCGGTGAGAACTCCGTGCACGGCAGTAAAGTAAACATCTTTGACTCCCCTTTCTTTCAAGACTTTAAAAGTTTTCACCGCAGTTCCGCATGTATCCGCTAAATCGTCCGGGATAATCGAGTGGTAGCCGGCTGGGTCGCCGATGACTTCCATCACTTCACTATGATTTACGGATTTTGGGTCGCGAAATTTATTAATCATCACAATGTTGCTCGGAATTCCGAGCGCTTGAGCGAGTTTTCGGCAAGAAGGCGCTGCCCCTAAGTCCGGCGCAACAATTTTAAATTCTTCCAGATTAAAGTTCTTAGATTTGATTTGATTAATCAAAAGGTTGCTGGTATCAACGTTTACTATCGGTATGGTAAGCGGATGCGCGTTGTAACTACTCGGATTATGCAATCTCAAAACAACAATTCTGTCCGCTCCGGCCATTTGCAGTCGCATCGGAACTTTTTGCACCAGTATCGGCTCGCGGTAATTGGAAGGTTTGTCTTGTCTGGCATACGGCAGGCACGGCATAACCACAGTGATGCGATTCGGCTCGCCTTGTTTCAAGGCGTAAACCATGGATTCACACTCATCCAAATCATAGCTAAGGGCTTCTTTGCTCCCAAACCTCGGCTGAAGTATCAGATACACATCGCAATCGCGAATTGATTCCGTATGGTGCGCTATAAAACTTCCGTCGCTAAATTCTTTATAAACAGAACCGTCCAACTCTGTATTTAAAAGTTGCGCAACTTCTTTGGCCAAGAAAAGGTTTGTCCCGCTCGGGCTACCAAAAAGCTTAAAGGGATAAGGGTTTAAACTTTGTTCACTTGAATGCACCATAAATGTGAGAGTATTCTAGCATAAAAAATAATAAATCAAGACTTAGACACATTGCATATATATTTATAGTAGCCGTTCTTTATTTCTCGTTCCCATTCTGGACTACCTATTATTTTATTTTTACCTAATTCAAGGTCTCTCAATTTTTTGAACCATTTGTTAATACTCGTATTCCCACCCATAGTAAGTGGGTGTTCTGTTCTACTGGAAGGATAGAATCTATTTTGAGTAATATGCCCAAATAAATCTCTAACTTGAGATCTAAAATAAAAAATGTGTGTATTAGTTTTTCCTTCTTCTACCAAAGCATGTCCTATATACTCTATTCGAACAGTTCCTAATCCTTCTACTTTATGAACAATATAACCCAATATTGTCTCCATGTTATTTGACAGACCTACTGGAGATGATGGTAAAGAGAAGCTAATTTTAAAAACTGGGTCCTCCGGTATTGAAAAAGTACCTTCATTACTTAGATCTCTTTTTAGATTTTCAGATTCTTCGATTCGCATTTGCCTTGATTTATTCCCTTGTTCCTCTTTGTGTTTCCTGAATATTGTCTGGTTTTCTGGTTTTAAAAAATCTTCTTCTTTCATATATTTATATTTACTCCTATTTTTTCTTTTATTTCGGCCATTTTGGCGGAGGCTACTTTTTTTGCTTTTTCGCTTCCTTCTTTTAAGATTTTGAGCGCTTCCGGTAGTCTTTTTTCCCACTCCTTCCTTTTTTCTCGCATTGGCGCGATGAATTTCTCTAGGTCTTCTATTAACATTTCTTTTAACTCTTTATACTTGCCGGTTTTTTCTTCGTAAAGAGGCAAAAGTTCGGAGGCAGGTCGCAAGAGGTTGTGAATAGCATAAACATTTTTTGGAATTCCCTCGCTGGAATCGGTGACAATACTCATCACGCATTTTTTAATTTCATCATACTCGGCAAAAAGCGGAATAGTGTTATTATAACTTTTAGACATTTTTTGTCCGTCAGTGCCGGGCACCACTGCGACATCTTTCATAATCATCGCTTCAGGAAGTTTAAAGGTTTTACCGAAAATACGATTGAATTTTTCCGCGGTATCACGCGCAATTTCTAAATGTTGTTTTTGGTCCGCTCCCACCGGCACAATATCCGGACTGTAGAGTAAAATGTCTGCCGCCATCAACATCGGATAATTAAAAGTTCCGACATCGATTTCTTTATTTTTTGCTTCCGCATCCTTGAAAGCATGAGCGCGCATGAGGTATGGCATGGTCGTAATTGTTTCAAAAATCCAAGCAAGTTCTGTGTGCTCGGCTATGTCCGACTGTTTGAAAATTATCGCTTTCTTTGGGTCAAGTCCGATAGCTAAGAAATCAAGCAAAACCGCCATAATATTTTCCTTCATTTCTTTTGGATTCTGCACAGATTTCATAGCATGATAATCCACAATAAGCGCATAGACTTCGTATTCACTTTCTAAATCCACCAATTGCTTCATCATGCCGAAATAGTTGCCAATATGGGGTCGGCCCGAAGGCTGAATTCCTGACAACAATACTTTTTTCATACCATCTATACTAACATACTTCGGCCTACTCAGCATAAATATATTTGTCCACATTTTAATAACATAGAACTCCCCTATTTACCTTTCTCTTTTTTTCTCTTGTGCTAGGATGAAAGTATGGCTAAAAATCCTAAAAACAATCTGCGCTTGCCTCCACAAAGCCTGCCTTCTGAGCAAGCTGTGCTCGGCTCTATTATGCTTCGCAAGGACGCGATTCATGAAGTGGAAGACATTTTACGTCCTGATTCTTTTTATGCCGAAAAACACAAAATTATTTTTCAAGCCATGCTTGACCTGTCACTTGCAAACGAGCCGATAGATATGCTTTCCCTTTCCACCAAGCTTGCTGAAAAAAAAGCACTGGAGAGAATCGGTGGCAATCAATACCTCGCAGAAATAGTGAACACTGTGCCTTCTTCTACAAATGTAAAACACTACGCGGAAATTGTGCAGAAAAAATATATATTGCGAAGCTTGATTGAGGCCGGAGACTATGTTTCCTCTGTCGCTTTTGACGAAAACGATGACCATATAGATGATATCTTGGATATGGTTGAAAAAAAAGTTTTCGGTGTGGTTTCTTCGCCTAAAAATCAAAAATTTATAAACCTCAAAGACGCTCTGCCGGAAGCGTGGGAACGATTGGAGAGATTGCACGAACACAAAGGCGCGCTTCGCGGACTTGCGACCGGTTTTAGAGATTTGGATACTATGCTCTCCGGACTTCAAAAATCCGACCTCATCATCCTCGCGGCTAGGCCTTCTATGGGTAAGACCACTCTGGCGCTAGACATCGCGCGACTCTCGGGAGTCGTTCATGAAAAATCTGTGTTAATCTTTTCTCTGGAAATGTCTTCCCAGCAACTCGTAGACCGAATGCTCTCGGCGCAATCACGGGTGAATGCTTGGAACTTGCGCACCGGCCACCTTTCTTCCGACCGAGAATTTTCGCTTTTACGTGATTCACTAGATAAACTTTCTAAAGCAAAAATATTTATTGACGACCAACCCGGAAATTCAATTGTCCGAATGAAAGCGCTCTCTCGTCGACTCAAAGCCGAGAAAGGGCTTGACCTTATCGTTGTGGACTACCTGCAACTCATGACCACGAGTAAAAATTATGATTCCATGGTAAACCAAGTGACTGAAATTTCCCGCTCGCTCAAGTCACTCGCCAAAGAGCTTGACGTCCCTGTGCTTGCGCTCTCTCAACTGTCTCGCGCGGTGGAGAGTCGTGGAGGCAAACCTCGCCTATCGGACTTGCGTGATTCGGGTTCTATTGAGCAGGATGCCGACGTGGTGATGTTTATCCACCGAGAAGATAAAGGTAAAGACGAATCAGAGAGAACCAACATCGCCGAAATTTTAATTGAAAAACACCGCAACGGTCCGACTGGAAAAATTGAACTCTACTTTGATGAAAAAACCACGACTTTCCAGACACTGGAAAAAAGCAGTCTCTCTGAATTCTCCGCGCCAAAAATAGGTGGTGAGTTGGATGAATTCTAAATAAAAAAACGCAGTAGATATTACTATCTTACCGCGTTTATAAAACTTTAATGCTCTACTATTACTTAGTGGCAAGCATTTTTTGTATTTCTCTCAAACCTCTGGCTCTTTTTTTCATTCCAAGCTTACTGGCAAGATTAGCCGCCTTACCATAAAGCTTTTGTCTCTCCAGAATTAGAATCCTCTTTTTTTGCATTGAATGGTCACCAGTTAGTTTAACGTACTGTGAAATAACTGACTCTGCACCTGAAAAAGAGGAGTCACTTTTCTCAATGCGATAATCAATTGCTTTAGCAAACCACTTTTTGACTAAACTTGGTTTTTCTGCTACCCAACACAGATGACCCATTTCTACACAGTCATCTACGCGTTTTTTATTGCTCGACACATATTCCTCTGCTCTTAGTAGAACCTTTGGAATACTTGCCTTTGCCCCTACCAATTTTAGTGCCTTTACCAACTCCTCATAGAAACGAGGTGGTTCTAACTCCAGCCTGACGACCTCTTGATTTAAGATTTTTATAATCTCTGACTTAAAACCCAAGTACAAAGCGACCTCAGCAAAATTATAAACCCAGTGGATATCGTCTTTCGGAAACCCTCTTGTCCAAATAATTTTAGCGATTTCTTCCTTTTTCTTTGGCAAGTAATTTTTGGCAATTCTCCATGCATCAGCGAGGTGGTAACTTTTTATGTTCGGCCCAGTAGTTAAATGTGTTATCGCACTCTCATAGGCACCTGTGTTCACTAGCTGAAAAGCAATCATGGTATCAGGTGTAACTCCTATCAAACCAAGGTTGTCAAACTTTTTCCTGTGCAGTTCAAGAACATTTTGGCACACATTTAAAGCTTTATATGATTTGTACGCAGATTCAGCTTCTTCTTTTGAGCTTGAACGAGGAAGTTCACTAAGGAAGTATTCGACTAGCTTGTCCTGCTTCCACTCGTTAAGTCTATTTGGTATAGACCCGGCGGATATCATATATTTTAGACCCTCGTCGATATACATCTTACCGTACTTGTACACATTTCGGAGCGTATTATTCTCTATCGCAAAATCTACTTCGCTTACAAGAATTTTAGTTTCCAAGTAACCTTCGAACTCCAGGAGAAGATCAACTACTGCTTTATAGCCAGGTACATAGATGGAATAAAGGAATTCCACCTTGTTTTTCTTGAAAGAGAGGTTGTTTAAAAGCAACCTTAACTCCTTAACAGTTTTTTTCATATTGTTATGTTGTTTTATTTAAAGAAATTTTATTCCAATACTATTACAACATACTTTTTAAGAAATTGCAATGAGAGTACTGGGAGTTATGGATATAAAAAGTTCTGATATAATTACCTGATGGATAACATAGACAAGCTAACTGAAATTTTCAAAGAATTCCCGGGTATCGGCGCACGGCAGGCAAAGCGTTTTGTGTATCACTTGATGATGCGCAATGGCGCTTATTCAGAAAACCTAGCACAGCTTATAACTGAATTAAAAAAAGAAGTAACACAGTGCAAAGAATGTTTCCGATTTTATTTGAATTCCAAACAAAAAGATTTCGTTTGTGATTTATGCGCTGACCAAAATTCCGACTCAACCCTCCTTATGGTAGTAGAAAAAGATACTGATTTGGAATCTGTCCGCAAAAGCAGACTTTATAATGGCAGATACTTTATTCTTGGTGGACTTGTCCCCATCGTTGAGAAAACAACCAAAAGCAAAGTGCGCGTAAATGAACTTTTGGAGAAGATAAAAAAGTCCTCTGCGCTCAAAGAAATAATTCTCGCCTTTTCCCTCTCGCCCCAAGGCGACCATACTGACCACTATATCCGCGGAGAAATAAATCCGCTCGCCGAGAAAATGGGAATCAAAATCTCCTCCCTCGGCCGTGGCCTCTCCACTGGCACCGAACTAGAATATTCCGACAACGACACCCTCAAAAATGCTCTAAAAAATCGGCAATAAAAATGACAAAGGAAGACAAGAAAAATTTAATAAAAGCGACTCATGCTGGAGGTAAAATTTTAAAGAAATATTTCGGAAAAACTTTAAACCTTGTTGAGAAATCAATGATTGCAGATTTTAAAACCGAAGCTGATACTGAATCAGAAAAAACCATACTCCGAATACTTAAAAAAGAATTCAAAAACTACAACATCCATTCGGAAGAAAATGGAAAAATAAATAAGAGTTCTAAATACACAATCGTGATAGATCCCTTAGACGGCACTAATAATTTCGTCTTAGGAATTCCTAATTTTTCTATTACCATCGCAGTACTCTTTGAGGGTGAAGCTATTGCTGGAGTAATTCATCAACCTATCCTTAAGCAAACTTACTTTGCGGAAAAAGGCAAGGGCGCTTTTTTGAATAATAAAAAAATAAAGGTAAACAATAATAAAGACCCAAAAGCTTTAACCATCGCCTATAGCTGTGGCTATAAAACTTCGCATACACGCATTGCAAATATCATCCGCTCTTTGGTTGTTTCTAAATTCTACAAACGGGTAACCTTCAATTGGTCTCCAGCTTATGACCATTGCCTCTTGGCGTCTGGAAAAATAGAAGCACTGATAACTGACGCTGGCACAGAAATATACGATTTTGGCGCCGGAAAATTAATCGCAAAAGAAGCCGGCGCCAAGATTTACACCCTAGACGGCAAAAAAGATACTGATTTCTTAAACGATGCATTCATTATAGGTAATAGTGAAAAGGTAATAAAAAATGTCCTCAAAAGAATTCCAAATAGATAACAACAGAGAATTTGGTTTCAAGCTCAAAAATTATATTGGATCTAATTATAGTAAGTAAGCGATGAATTTAGAATTTACTGTTCTTTTTTCCAGCGAATTTGAAAACGCTGTTGGTAAATTTTTATTACTTCATTAAAAATAGCTGACATATTATTTACTAATACTGTTTTTCTTATTTCATCTTTTTTTAGAATATCATACTGCGCAAGATAATCATCCTGTAAATCAAAATAACGCCTAGTTAAAAACTCTTTTATCCCTCCAGATGTTTCTACTAAATTTATATTATTTCCTAAATATTCAATTAAATACCTCAAAAAATCCTGATCGATTTCTGGTTCCTTGGTTTTTTCTATATTCGAATTAAACTCACTCATTATTTTATGCTAGTTATTTTTACCTTGAAAAATGGCTGGCGGTGAGTGTTACGGCGGAGATATCGAGACTTTTGTTTGTATTTCATGACGAGAACTTTGCGAGCGCGTCCGATTTCTATTATTTCAGCATTTACTTTTGCTCCAGTAATGTAAGGAGTACCGATGGTGGTGTCTTTGCCGTCGTCCACCAAGAGCACTTTATCAAAAGAGATTTTGTCGCCTTTGGCATATTCTTTGCCAAGAGTTTTTATTTTTTCAATAGAAACAATCATCCCTTCGGAGACTTTGTATTGCTTTCCGCCTGTTTGTATGACTGCAAATTCATCCTTTTTCATATTATTTGATACTAGCTCAAATTTGAGAAAATTGCAAACCTTTGCTATGATAAAAGGATGCAAACCAAAATCATAGAGCGTTATTTTTTCTTTGGGCTACTCCTCGCTACTTTTATTTTTACCTTTTTTATTTTCCAGCCTTTTTGGATAGTGCTCGTTTTGAGTATTTGTTTTTCTATAGTCCTATACCCTTTTTATGAATGGTTTAGGGAAAGGAGATTGCCGAGCTGGCTCTCTAGTCTGCTCACTGTGCTTTTGTTCACATTGGTGCTCTTGGGACCTATTGCGGGCATTGGGATATTGGTGTTTGACCAAAGTCAAGATGTTTACCGTTCGGTGGTAGAAGGACAAGGCGTCGGCACATTTATAGATTCTATTGATAACGGAGTTAATAAATTATTGCCTCAAGGTATAACTTTTGATGTCAAAGAAAAAATCTCAGACTTTGTGCTTGTGGTTTCAAATAACATCACGAAAATATTTAGTACCACTCTTTCCGCTTTTTTCTCTTTGACACTCATGCTTTTAGCTATTTTTTATTTTTTGAAAGACGGCGCCAAGTGGCGACAGAAATTGGTAGAGCTCTCTCCGCTTAGAGATAAAGACGACAAAAAAATAATCGTGCGTTTAGAGAAAGCGGTCAATGGGGTAATCAAGGGTTATCTCTTGATTGCGGTAATCCAAGGACTACTCATGGGTGTTGGTTTTTCTATTTTTGGAATTCCCAACGGCGCGCTCTGGGGAGTGGTCGCGGCTATTGCGTCCTTAGTCCCGATGATAGGCACGGCTTTCGTCTCTGTGCCGGCAATTATTTTTCTTTTCGCCACCGGACACGATGTCTCGGCTTTTGGATTTATAATTTGGTCTGTAGTCGTGGTGGGCACGGTTGATAATTTATTAAATCCGTTTATCGTGGGCAGTAAAATAAACATTCCTCCCCTTTTTATTCTCTTTGCGGTCCTCGGAGGTATTTCTATTATGGGACCCGTCGGAGTCTTGGTGGGGCCACTCGCGGTGAGCTTGCTTTATACTTTGATTTCAATTTACAAAAGTGAATTTAAACAGGACACTGTTTTACAATAAATTACTTTTTTTATGTCAATCCAGTTTTACAACACTCTCACGCGCCAAAAAGAAGAATTTGTGCCTATCAACGCTAGCGAAGTCAAGTTTTACAGTTGCGGGCCAACGGTTTACAACTACCCACATATTGGAAACTACCGAGCTTACACTTTTGCCGATATTTTAAAACGGGTGCTTTTATACAATGACTACAAAGTGAAGCACATCATGAACATCACGGACATTGACGACAAAACTATTCGCGACTCACAAAAAGAAGGAAAAAGTTTGAAGGAATTCACCGAGTTTTATACGGAAGGTTTTTTGGAAGATGTAAAAAAACTAAACATTCTGCCTCCAGAAAAATTCACCAAGGCCACAGACTACGTGGATGAAATGGTGAAAATTGTGGAGACACTTCTCAAAAAAGGCATTGCTTATAAAAGTGAAGACGGGTCTATTTATTATGATATTAAAAAATTTCCAAATTACGGCAAACTCTCTCGCCTCGTTTTAGAAGAACAAAAAGAAAACGCGAGCGGTAGAATCAAGACCGACGAATACGACAAAGAAAACGCGCAAGATTTCGCTCTTTGGAAAGCGTGGGATGAAAATGATGGCGAGGTTTTCTGGACCCCGCCCTTCGCGAAGGGCGGGGGGGCAACCTCTTTAGGCAAAGGACGACCCGGCTGGCACATAGAATGCTCCGCTATGAGTATGGCAAATCTGGGTGAGCAAATAGATGTGCATACTGGTGGAGTGGACAATATATTCCCTCACCATGAAAACGAAATCGCCCAGAGTGAAGGCGCCACCGGCAAGCAATTTGTAAAGTACTGGGTGCACAACGAATGGGTCTTGGTAGATGGCAAAAAAATGGCAAAGTCTGCGCACAATTTTTATACTCTCAAAGATTTGACCGATAAAGGCATTGATCCGCTCGTTTACCGTTTTTGGCTACTGATGGCAAACTACGGCACGCGGGTAAACTTCGTCTGGGACGCGCTCAAAGCTTCCGAAGTTGCGCTCAAACGTTTACAGCGACTTTATTTGGAGCTAGGACCCTCCGACGCTAAAGCTTTGGAGGGCAAGGAAGAAGTAGGGAGAATAGATGAGAATTATAAAAAGAAATTCAAAGAGCATGTCAGTAATGATCTAGATACTCCTCGCGGACTCTCCACGCTGTGGGATTTAATAAAAGATGAAAATATCCCCGACGCCGACAAGAAGGCAACCATCCTAGACTTTGATAAAGTGCTAGGTCTCGGCTTTGCGGATTTAAAAGAAGACATAATTCCAGAAGAAATTACTAAGCTCGTAAACGAACGCGCCCTCGCTCGCCAAAATAAAGACTTTAAACTTTCTGACGACCTCCGTACGCAAATAAATTCTCTTGGCTTTGATGTGAAAGACACCGACCTAGGCCAAAAGGTTTCAAAAATCTAGCCTTCCCTTTTTCTGGGTTTTGTGGTAAAAATCATATAGATAGAATCTAATTTTTTAATTTGTTCTAAAACTTAATAGCATGGAAGTATTAAAAGCATTAATCGGTGTAATCATTTGCGTAATGGTTATCGCTTTTCTTTGGACACTTATTTTAAAACCTGCATTGGAGTACATAATGTATAGACCTGGCACAGGAATAAGAATAAGGGAGACGTACAAAGAAATGGATAAAAAAGAAGATTTCCTTCTTCATTATAATATCCGAAAGAAATATAACATCAAGAATTTCTCGAGGATAGTTATGCACAGAGAGATACAAGATGAGAAAACTGAACCACCATATAGAAACTTTCAAATGGTGGTAGAATATTGGTAATTTTTTTGTAAAGCCCCCAAACCAAAATAGTCAAACCTGGCAATAGTAAAGTTTGACTATTTTTATTTCAATAATAATTTTTCATTCTAACATTCTATAGAACATTGGAATGACTTTAAAGTAGTTTTACAATATCGTGATACGTCACCACGAGCATGAGGATGATAAGGAGCGCAAAGCCGATGGTGTTGGTGATGTTAAAGATTTTTGGATTTATTCGCGAGCCTTTTATTTTTTCAATAAGGAGAAAGAGCAGTCGTCCACCGTCGAGCGCCGGAAATGGAATCAGGTTTATGATGGCGAGGTTGATAGAGATAAGCGCCGCGAAAGATAGGAGGTATACAAAACCAAACTGCGCTGCATCCCCCACGATGCCAACGATGCCAACAGGTCCAGTAACTGAATCAAAACTCCCCTCGCCTTTAATTCCGTCCGCAATCAGCGTATAGAGCCCTACTGCAGTGCCTTTAGTCACAGAGAGGTTCAGCTTCATTCCTTGCCAAAGTGAGCTAAATAAAGGCAATTTGAGCGTTCCTACTGTGTCTAGAGCCACTCCTATCAAAGGACTCCCAGTTTCAGAGTCTGTTTTCGGAACAATCTCTACGGTATTTAATTTATTTTCTCTACCTCGCAGATAGCCAACCTCTACCCCATCCTCACCAGAATTTTCAGAAATAAATTCTTTGAATTTCTCTGGAGTTATATTCGGTGCTTCTAAAAAATTATCCTCCCTGTTTGCTAAATAAACCACTTTGTCTCCCGACTCCAGCCCTGCAATTTCTGCCGGAGAATCTTTGAGCACGGAGACTATCAACAAATTTGTATCTTTGAGTTCATATCCCGCCGGCGCGTTTTGAAGCGACATCGGAAGCCCAGACATAAAACCAACAGAAAATAAAACCCAAGCCAACACAAAGTTCATAAACACTCCCGCGAAAAGAACAATCGCTTGTTGCCATCGAGGCTTGTTTACAAAACTTCTGTTTGCATCGGGTCCGGTAGTATTTTCTGCATCCGGATTTTCTCCGAAAATTTTTACAAATCCTCCAATCGGAAGCCAATTTAGGGTATACTCCGTGTCCCCTTTTTTAAAAAGTGTCGCCGCTTTCGGCGGAAAACCAAAACCAAATTCGTCCACCCGAATATCAAATTTCCGCGCCGTAAAAAAATGCCCCCACTCGTGGACCAAGACTAACACTAGTAAAATTACTAAAAATATAATTACGGACATTATTAACTCACTTCTTGTTTATAACAGTCTTCACAATACACTATTTTTTCCAGATTGTCATACGTGGTCTTAAAAGAATTTCCGCAAGGAGAATTGCCATGATAAGGATGCTCTATAGTATTTTTATATTTTTCATTTTTAGATTGCAATCCAGCGCAATCGCAATACCTCTCTCTGAGCTTGAGAGCATTCCTGTAGTCTAATCTTTTATGATGACGACAATTAGGGCAGTATCTAGGGAGTGGAATATTATTTTGTTTATAAAATATAAGTTCGTTTGGCATAATCCGGAAAGCAGTCTGACAATTATGCTCACCCTCGCCTTCGTTCATACAACCTATTACTTGCTCAGCAATATTCTCCGGTATTCCAGTAACATCATCCGGCACGGTATGAGTATCCATTGTTGTTTTATATTCTCGCTCTTTAAGCTCTTTCCATGCATACCCAGCGCTTTCTGCTTCTTTCTTGTTTAACGGAAAATGTTCCTGCGCCATGGATTCGTTGTAAGCAAAAGGAGAAACTTCGGGTGGGAAAAACTCACCATAGCCATATTTGCGACCGCTCTTATCAATATATTGCATACTTTGTATATGTTCTTTAATTTTTTGAATCAATTCTTGGTATTCTTCTTTAGTGTATTGCTTGTTTAAAATACAATATTCTTTTTTCCGCAAACCAATACACCCAAAAAGATTAGAGGAAGAATCGCAATTGGAGCAATATTCTATGGAATTGCAACCATTGGAACACAGATCACTGAATTTTACATCATAATTTTGTTTTGGAATTGCATGACACTCGTATAAAAGTTCATTTTGTATCGGAGACACAGTCACATCCATAGAATTTTTCAAGCCCATGGTAAAAAATAGATTTTTTGAATCTTCACAATCATTGATAAAAAAGGCGTTTTCGCATTTATTGGAATTTAAAGCATAGTCCCCTGTCACATTTTCATTTTTCTTGCCATGCATATAACGATGAGGAAACTTTTCCCACATACGGTTTACTTTTTCTTCAAAATGTGAAAAGTTCTGTCTGGAAGTAATTTTAAATTCTTTTAGCTTTGACTCGTATTTTTCCTTAGTATAAGGCTCGTTCCAAATGTAGTACTGCCTATCTTTTAACCCTACACAACCAAAACAATCCGAGCAATTATTACAATCGCGCAAAAACCAAGAATCCCGACAGGTAGTGGAGTCCACGGAAAATTTACAATTGTAACAAGAATCGCAATTGAAAGATTCATAACACCTATCACATTTGGTAATATGGTCGCAGTCCAGACAATTTGTGCTCTCTGTTAGGTAACTCGAATACATGCAGTCTTCGTTGCCTCCAAGCGCCGTAAAACACATATAGCAATTCTTAGAATCCACAATATAGTTTGAAGTATCAGAATTTACACTATTCACCTGCCAAAGAGCAATGCGTGGAGCTACTTTACCAAGTTCCATAAATTGTTCAAAGAATGATTTTGAGAAATCATAATCTCTGCCATATTCCGTGCCATCCCATCCATCACCATACCAATACTCTCTAGAATAAACTGGGAAGGACACATTTTCATCATAAAAACTGACTACTTTTTTACCGGTACCTGTGCAAAGACGTAAGCTAAGCACTCGCTCATTTCTACGCATAAGTCTCCGACGAAAACGCTCCTCGGGAGAAAAAGTCGGAAGTGGAACTCCTATTTTCTCGCAAAAAGAAGCTTCATCGTCTGTGATGATAAATTCTTTTTTTGTTGCCTGACAAATTCGTTTCTGCATAAACTTCTAATTCATAGACTCCTTTTCTTTCTTGCTAAAAATTGCTTCCAGATTTTTGTTGGTTTCGTCAATAATTTTTTGTAAGTCGTCTTTGGCGCGGAATTTTTCGTCTTCGGTCATCTTGCCAGCTTTTTCTTGTTCTTGAATATCTTCCCAAATCTCTTCGCGTAGTCGACGCACTGAAATTCTAGCTTCTTCAAGTTTCTCTTTTAATACTTTTACCAAACTCTGCCTGTTCTCGGTCGTGAGTTGCGGAAAAATAACTCTGATTCCTGCCTCGTCCACCGCAAGCGAAAGACCTAGGTTTGCGCCAGCAATTGCTTTCTCTATGCCCTTTATCTGACTCTTGTCCCAAGGCGAAATACGCAAAGTCTTCGGGTCCTCAATCGCGATAGAAGCCACATTTTTAAGTGGAGTATACGCGCCATAAGACTCTACCGATATGCCGTCTAGCGCCATCGGCGACGCTCGGCCGATATTTAGTTGGTTGTATTCCTTACTCAAAAAATCTTCTATCTTTTTAACCTCTGCCTTAAAATTTGAAAAATTGTATTGCATCCCTGTATTGTAGCATATTTTTTAAACTAATAAACTTCCTTGTTATAACATTGCTCACAGTAAATTATCTCTGGGCGCTCCGGCGCATAACTTGTTTCAAATTCGTTTTGACAGCCTTTATTCATACATTTTCTGTGCCAAAGTTTATTCGGATTTTGAAGTTTTATACGTTCACTAGTTCTGCAAAAGAAACACTTTCTTGGAATTGGAATTTGGTATTTTTGATAAAAAATTAATTCATTTTTCACAATTTTATAATTTCTCTCACATTTCTCACAAGCTAGTGTTTCGTTTAGAATACTGTCTCCTACGTCATTTATAGAATCTGGAATACTATCTCTGGGCATTGTTTCCTTGCCAGTAGTTTTTTGTAAGTTATCCCACCACTTAAAGCCAGCTTTTAATGCCTCATCTTTACTCAACGGAAAATACTCTTGTGCCATAGTTTCGTTGTAGCCAAAGTTGGACATATCACTTGGAAAAAATTCCCCCCATTCTCCCGTGTTTTTCATGTGTTCAATAATTTTATCCTTTAATTTCAAATATTCTTCTTTAGTGTATTGTTTATTTAAAATACAATACTCTCCATGTTTAATTCCAGAACAAGCAAATAGATGTTTAGATGAATGACAATTTTCTACATAGGCAATTTCTTGATTTTTTAAAGAAAAAATTGAGAAAAGTGCTCGATAATCATGGTCAGGAGTTAAACCCTCATAGCACTCCTCACATTTTCCTGCTGGAGTCATATCGTAACTATCTTTTATATCCCCTCCTATCAACAAAAACCTTACATTTTCAGAATTTCTTGCTACAAAAGAATCTTTCACATTTTTACAATCCATAATCAAATCTCCAGTAGAATTTATACTATTAACCACATAGGCATATCTTCTTATTTCTTTTAAAAGAAAATCTGCGAATTCTTTTTTTGCTCTTTCGTTACCGGAATAAGTTTCCAAATGATAACCTTCAACAATCTTTTCATATTCTTCCTTGGTGTATTGTTTATTTAAAATACAATACTTTTTCTGGCGTAAGTTTACGCACATAAAACAATCAGAACAACCTTTGGAGTCTACACAAAAAGAACAATCATTAAGCCCCGTGGAAGAATAGCAACTTCGGCAGTCATAACAACTCTCTAAAAATATAGAATCGTAAATAATTTGTGAATTGTAAAAGAGATTAAGAGAATCCATAACGTCCCTGGTTTCTGGCCCCGCAACAGAATAAGAATACATCACATCTTCACTATACCAAGACATTGACACCATATAGCAATTTTTCGCAAATGTAACATTTTGCGTATACTCACAATTTACACTTCCAACACCGTCGTCATTTATAAGTGATAATAATGGCACTTTATCTTGTAGTTCACGAAATTGTTCAAAAAACGGACGTGTGAAATCAAAATCTTTACCATAAGATTTTGGATCCCATTTGTCACCCCACCAGCATTTATTGCAATACACTGTAAGAGGTTTATCAGGATGATATAGAGAAATTATTTTCTTTTCGCACATATTACAAGTACGGTTATAAAAACTCAAATCATTCCGCCATGCTAGACGTCTTTGAAGACGACAATCTGGACAAAACGTCGGCGCCGGTACTCCTATTTTTTCATAAAACGAAAAATCATCCGGTTCAATCACGAAATCTTTTTTGCAATTTTGGCATGTTTTGTTTTCTACTTTATACTCCATATTTTAACCATTCTCCTATTCGTACGAATTAGAGAATACAATTTCGCTTGTTGGTTGTCTTTTCCAAAAATGAAGAATGAAAAAGCCAGTCAGTACGAAAATAGTCAAAATACCCATAGCGAGGCGATAGGAAGATGGTTCACTACCTAGGAATAAAATGGTTCCACCCCAAGCCAGAGGCCCGACAAAAGTCGCGAACCGCTCCATTAGAGTGTAAAAAGAAAATCCGTAACCCATATCATCTTTCGTAAGTAAAGTGCTCATATAAGCGCGAGTAACAGCCCACATCGAGCCAATTAAAAGTCCCACTGGAACAGTCAAAATAAAAAACATTTTAAAACTAGGCGCTAGAGCTATAGCTGGTAAAATAACCACCCAACCTAGAAGTATTATCTTTAACGTTTTAAGAGCACCTATGCGGTCAGCTATCCACCCCCCTAAAATTCCACCTATAGCTCCAGTTAAAATTATACCCATCAGGAGGATTGATTTTGTCTTGTCCGGCACAGAAAATACACGCTCTATGTAGATAGAATAATTATTACTCGCCGTAATCAGGGCGTCATTAAAAAAGAAAAAAGCGACGAGCATCGGAGCCGCAATAGAAATTCTGAAAAAATTAAACATCTTGCTTTTAAATATTTTGGTCTCCTCTTTCATCATCCGCAAGGAAATTCCAGACTCCATTTTTCTCTCTTCTTTAAATAAAATCATCATCGGTAAAGCCAAAACAAAGAAAATCCCTATCGCTGGAATTAGGGGGTCCAGTCTAGAGGCAGATAGTGGAAGCGTTACCAGAAGACCACAGATTTGACCTAGAGCATTTGAGGATTGGCCGATGCCAGAAGCGCGAGCGCGATGGCCTTCGTCAGCAATATCTGCAATCATTGGATTAAAAAATACAAACGAAAGTTGATAAAAATATTGGCCGAGCAAAAAGAAAAGAGCAACTAGAAAAATATTCGGAGTATCAGCATAAGCAAACAGTACTACTAGACTATAACTTATAAAAGTGCCAAAAGTCGCAATATTTAAGAAAAATTTCCTTCCACCATGTTTGTCTGTATAAGCCGCGAGAGTAGGCGCGCTGAAAAGCAAGATAATAGTAGTGATAGCGAAAATAGCGTTATACCAAAAATCCGACAGTCCTCCATCTATCACCAGCCATTGTCCGAAGTAAAGGAGAAAGTTTATTAAAACAAAGGAATTAGCGAAGTCATACAAACACCACAGAAAAAGACGTTTCTTATTCATAAAATGATTTTACCATAATTAATAGACTTCTTTTTGATAACATTGTTTGCAGAAAATTTTCTCGGGACGGCTAGGCGCATACATTGTCTCAAATTCATTCATGCATTTACCATCATGTTCATGTCCTGCCAAATCACACATACAATCTCGCTTGTAGAAACGAAAAGGATTTTTCCATTTCAACCTTTGATAATATCTACAATTTGGGCAAAGTCTCGGCAACGGTAAGTTCATTTGCCTGTAAAAGGCGAGTTCGTCTCTTAAAATTCTATAAGCTGAAAGGCATTGTGTTTTAGTGTCACCTTTATTGGGACATTTTATGACTTCATCACAAATAGCATCAGAAACATCATGTATGGAATCTAGTAAATCTTCTGTAGTTACAGTCGATGAATAAGATTTTAATTCTGGCTCCTTCCATTTATAACCCAGTAAAATGGCTTCCTCTTTTGTAATCGGGTGTTCTTCAAAAGCGATAGTTTCATTATAGGCAAAAGGTGAAATTTCTTCAGGAAAGTATTCACCATATAGGTATTTTCTGCCTATTTTATTTATATATGGCATTTCGTTCATATGTACTTTTATTCTATCGACAAGTTCAAAATACTCATCTTTCCCATATTGCTTGTTTAAAATACAATATTGTTTTTTATTTAAACCCGCACAACCAAAACAATCGGAACACCCTTTACACTGGTCAGAATAAAATAAATTTTTGCTTCCACCTCCACAACTAAAAGAATAAAAAACTCTACTTCCACCTCTCCCGCCGATAGCAAATTCATAACACTCTTCCACTTTACCCGTAAAAACTAAATCTTGCGAATCTTTTGTTGTATTCACTCCAAAAAATACATACTTCATATTTTCTCCATCAACAAGCCCATAGCAGTGATATATGTTTTTTGAATTTTCTATAAAATCTCCAACCACATTTACTGAATTTTTTATATACGCATGTTTATGTATGGCTTTTTTTGCAAGTTCCGTAAATTTATCTTTTGCTTCACACTGTCCTGAATACGTATCTAATTTTAATGTAGTAATGCTATTTTCATATTCCTCTTTTGTAAGTTGTTTATTTCTGAAAACATAACTTTTATTACGTAAACTTGAAGATATACAGCAGTTATTGCAATTTGAACAGTCATATAAAAAATGAGAACTAATGCATCGATCGCTTTCAACTAAAAAAGTCGAGTTATAATTTTGACTTGAGCGTACAAGTTCATATCCCTTTTCATTGGCTTTGATTATGAGAGAATCGAGGCAATTCTTATTATGCTTAAAAAAACATCGCGAATATTTGATGTTTTCATTGGACGGACTAACAAAAGACAAATAAATATTTTTGCTTGTATAACAAAAATTAGCATATTCACAACCCTCTCCATTTCTCTCATTCTGGTCGAGCGCTCGATGCGGAACAACACTCTTTAACTTTTTGAATTGTTCAAAAAAGGGTTCTGAAAAATCGTAATCTCTGCCATAATCGAATGCATCCCAATTATCGCTTAAATGACATTTTACACACCAAGTAGGAATAAGGGAATCAGAACTATACATAGAAATTATAGATTTTTTACAGTTCTCACAGTTACGCTTATATAAAGACCGCTCGTTTACAAAAGTTAATTTTCTTATAAATCTGCAATGAGGACACCAAGTCGGCGCTGGCACGCCTATTTTTTCATAAAACGAAAAATCATCCGGCTCAATCACGAAATCTTTTTTGCAATTCTGGCACCCTACATTTTTTGATTTGTATTCCATATTTTTTCATTCTAACATTCTATAGAACATTGGAATGATATTTTTAGAGCTTCTCTGGTATCAAAAGCGCTACGGATTCAATCAAAGTCTTTGGAGAGGAGCCCGATTGACGGAGAAACTGCCGAGCTTTCATTATCTGCTCAAACACTCGTACACTTTCTTTACCCCATAGGAATTTCCTATGTGGGGCATGGAGGGCAAGCTCAAGAGTATTTAGAAATTTTAAGGCTTTACTCCTGATAGAGTCGTCCATTATTTCATTTTCCGGCTCTACCAGTAATTCTTTTAAAAAATCAATTCTACCTCTCAGTGAGAGTTTTATAAATTTTTCCCCCAGAGCTATATCTCCTTTTTTATCGTCCGCAGAAATAACATAGAACCTAGAAACCAAAGTCGGCAGAAGCGCGTTTACATCCGGAACAACCAGAAAAAAGTGAGTATTCTCTATCGGCTCTTCAAAGAGCTTGAGCATTGTCCCTTGCGCGTCTAGAGAAAAATTATTAGCGCAGATTATAAAAAATTTCTTCTCTCCTATTCCCCGCTCGCTACTCATGTCTTTGAGAGAGAAAGCTTCGTCAATTTTAAAATTATCAATGGCTATGTGAACCAAATCTGGGCTCGAAGGAGAAATATCAAAAATTTTCAAAAATTCCAAAATGGATTTTGTGATTTCTTCCCTCGCTCCTTCCACTAAATAAGCATGATGTAGATTTTCTTTATCAAAATGTTTATTGATTAGGTTCATAGGTTCTAGGTTCTAGAAGCTAGTCACTAGCAACTAGTCCCTAATCTTAACGTTTACTCAAAATTGTTTTCTTATAAGCATCCAGATGCTCAAGCACCATCCCCGTGCCCTTGACCACACAGAAAAGAGCGTCGTCCGCCACCACCGCTTTCACGCCCGTCTTTCGGTAAACTAGGTCAGAGAGATTACGCAAGAGTGAAGAGCCCCCCGTCATGATAATCCCGTGGTCGATAATGTCGCTCGCGAGCTCGGGTGGAGTTTCGGCGAGCACGGTCTTTATCGCTTTGATAATTTGTTTGAGTTCAGAGTCTATGGCTTTGACTATTTCATTAGTGCCTACTTGGGCAGAACGTGGAAGCCCTTGGATAAAGTCGCGCCCTTTGATGGTGACACGCAGTTCTTCTTCGAGTGGCACGGCCGCGCCAATTTTTATTTTTACTTCTTCGGCAGTCCGGTCGCCAATTGCTAGGTTGAAAGTTTTCTTGATATAGTCCGCTATAGCTTGATCAATTTTATTCCCCGCGCATTTCACTGAGGTGGACGAAACAATTCCGCCGAGCGATATCACCGCCACGTCCGTCGTCCCTCCACCGATATCCACTATCATGTGTCCGGTGGATTCATAAATCGGAATACCCGCGCCGATGGCCGCCAAGATTGGCTCTTTCACTACATAAGCATTTTTGGCGCCTGCGCGAATTGCCGCTTCTACTACCGCGCGACGTTCGGTGGAAGTCACCCCCGCCGGAACCGAGACCATAACATCGGGCTTGAAAAAATTCCACTTGCCCATGGCTTTGTTTATAAAATATCGGAGCATGGCTTCGGTCACTCGGTAATCCGCAATCACTCCGTCTTTCATCGGCCGATACGTAATGATGCTCTCGGGCGTCTTACCCACCATTTCTTTGGCTTCCACACCGATTGCCAGAATTTTGTTGTCTTGTTCAGAAACCGCTACCACCGAAGGCTCGTTTAGGACTATGCCTTTGCCTGGTAAAAAGACCAAAGTATTGGCCGTGCCTAGATCTATCCCTAGCTTCTTCTGAAAAATTCCCATAGGGACAATATAACACAAAAAAAGAAAAATGAAATTTACTTAATTTTTTTATATGATATAGTGATTACACTAAAGAAATACAAAGACATGACTTCAAAAAATGACGAAAAAATAAAAGAAGGGCTTACTTATGACGATGTCTTGCTCATACCGGGATATTCAGAAACTTTGCCGAGAGACGTGGACATAGCATCCAATCTTACACGAAAAATAAAACTAAACACCCCTATAATTTCGGCCGCCATGGATACCGTCACTGAAGCAGACCTCGCTATCGCTATGGCGGAGGTCGGAGGTATCGGCATCATCCATAAAAATATGACAATCACTGCGCAAGCGAGCCAAGTGCGTAAGGTCAAACGCTCCGAGTCCGGAATGATTCACGACCCCATCACCCTTCCTCCCCATGCATCTTTGAAAGATGCTCTCCAAATAATGAAAGAAAATAAAATCGGAGGTATACCGATAGTGGACAAAGATAAAAAGCTAAAAGGAATTTTGACTAACAGAGATATGCGATTTCAGAAAAAATTAGATTTACCGGTAAGTGAAATCATGACCAAGAAAAATCTAATTACCGGCAACTTAGGCACCGACTTAAAAAAGGCGGAGGAAATTTTAACCAAACACAAAATAGAAAAGCTTCCATTGGTTGATAAAAATAACAAACTCGTAGGACTCATCACCTACAAAGACATTATGAAAGTAAAATCTCGTCCGAATTCATGCCGAGACGAATTTGGCAGACTTCGCGTGGGCGCCGCTGTGGGAGTAACCCCCGACACCGAAGATAGAGTAAAAAAATTAGTGGAAAATGGAGTGGACACAGTGGTGATAGATACGGCGCATGGACACTCTAAAGGTGTAATCACTATGCTTAAAAAAATCAAAAAAGAATTTCCAAAACTGGAAGTCATTGCCGGAAATATTGTCACCGGGCAAGCGGCTAAAGATTTGGTAAAAGCCGGAGCCGACGCGGTAAAAGTGGGCGTGGGACCGGGCTCTATCTGCACCACTCGGGTCATCGCCGGAGTGGGCTATCCGCAGTTCTCCGCGGTGTATGAAGTCGCCAAAGCAATCCGTGGCTCCGGAGTGCCTGTCATCGCCGACGGAGGCATTCGTTTCGCGGGAGACATCCCCAAAGCTATAGCCGCCGGAGCAAGTGGGGTTATGATAGGTTCTCTTTTTGCTGGAGTGGAAGAATCTCCTGGAGAAACTTTGATATATGAAAGTAGAAAATATAAAATCTATCGCGGAATGGGCTCTATTGAAGCAATGAGGGAAGGTTCCAAGGACAGATATTTCCAAGACGCAGAAGATGATATAAAAAAATTGGTGCCGGAAGGTATCGTGGGACGAGTGGCATTTAAAGGCGAGCTTTCTGAAGTGGTATACCAGCTAGTAGGCGGACTTCGCGCCGGTATGGGCTACTGCGGAGCAAAAAATATTGCGGACTTGCAGAAAAAAACAAAATTTGTGAAAATTACCCAGGCGGGACTGCGAGAAAATCATCCGCACGACGTCACTATTACCAAAGAAGCTCCTAATTATAGCAGAGAGAAATAAAGCAAAATAAAAAATATGGATAAAGAAAAAAAGAACGGGCGCGGATTTATAGACATCCTCGTAGGGCTTCAATGGGGCGACGAGGGCAAAGGTAAAAATATTGACGACCTTCTTTTATCTAAAACATATCAAGGTGTTGCTCGCTTTCAAGGCGGAGCTAATGCGGGACACACTTTAAACTCCGCCGGAGTGAGCTTCATCGGGCACATCATCCCTTCAGGGTGTTTGCATGAAGGCATAGAACTCTACATCGGAAGTGAAGTTGTGGTAGATGTGGTTTCCTTGGTAAAAGAAATAAAAGAACTCAAAGAAAAAGGTTTTGATATTCTGCCGAGACTCTACATTTCCAATCGCGCAAAATTGGTCTCCTATATGCACCCATTTTTGGACCTTGCGGACGAAGCTTATCGCCAGGGATTCGGAGGCAAAATCGGCACGACTGCCAGGGGCATCGGTCCGGCATACAGTGATTCGCGGGCCAGACGCGGGCTTCTAGTAGGAGATGTGTTGTATGAAGATTTCAGCGATAAATCAGAAAATCTTGCCTTATTTCATAAAAACTTATTAAAACTCTACGCACAGGAGTATGGCTTTGAAATTCCAATGGAAAAAATAAAAGAGTCTAGAGAAAATTGGTTAAACGCAATTGAAGAATTACGAAAAATGAATATTTGCGAACTTTCTAAACTCATAAACGAACGACTACAAGAAGGTAAAAATATTTTAGCCGAAGGCGCGCAAGGCATAATGCTCGACATTGATTTTGGAGATTATCCAAATGTGACGAGCTCGAACACCTTGCCTGCAAATATGTGCCTCGGACTCGGAGTGCCCCACGGCTATATCAGAAATATTTACGGCGTGATGAAAGCTTATACCACCAAAGTCGGAGGCGGACATTTCCCGGCTAGAATTTCCGACGAAAAAACAGAGAAACTTTTCCAAGACGCCGGCAATGAATTTGGCGCCACCACGGGGAGACCGCGGATGTGCGGATGGCTGGATTTGTTTGCCCTTGAATACGCAATAAGAATTTCGGGAGTTAATAAAATTTTCATAAATAAAGCCGATATCTGTCCGACAGAAAAAGTAAAAGTCGTCACCGCCTATAAAAAAGATGGGAAAATCACGGAGGAATTCCCTCTCCGGCTCAACGACATCACCGAAGTCACCACGCAAGATTTGCCCGGCTGGGGCCAAGCGAACTTCGGCGTCAATAAAAAAGAAAACGCCTCGCCCGAACTCCTAACCTATTTAAACTATGTAAAACAAAAACTCGCCCCCTTCGGCGCCGAAATCATCTCCGTCGGCACCGGCCCCTCCCGTGAGCATTCGTTTGAGTTTTAGTAACAAAAAGAACAATGGATAATAACACATCCTTTAATTCAACAATATATTCTTACGACAAAACAAAAGTTGGAAAAAGAATAGCAAGAAGCACAGATCGCTCTGTCTATAAATATGGAGAAAATGAGGTGATTAAATTCTCTTTCCTTGTCTTTTTTGTAAAAAAAATACGCAACAAGATGTTGAATGATTATACAACTTGCAAAAAGTATTTAAAAGATTATTTAGTTATAACTACCGACGTAAGCAATCCTCTAAGAAGAGAACATATAGAGATTCAACCTTTCATACAAGGAGAAATTTTCTCATTAAAGCATACTAAAGATCCTAAACTGAGAATTCAATTAAAAGAAATTGTAGATATATCAGAAAAAATTATCAATGATGGTTACAAAGAGGTAGATCTTGTAGGGCATGGCGGAATGTTTACTTTATGTTTAAGCAATATATTAGTAGACAAACAAGGAAAACTCAATATCGTTGATATAACTTTCCTAGAAACTCGCTCTCTTGGTTTTGTGGGGTATTTTATAGCACCTTTTATTCCAATAATAAAAGCCCGCCAAAAGTATATAATTAATCGTTTTCTTAATTGAGAAACTAAAAAAACTCCGTATTTAAGTATTCTCAGTAAAAGTGATTCAACCTTTTTATTTATTGTGCTTTGTGGTATAAAAATCTAGATAAAACAAGTTCTTAACGCTTAAAAAACTCCCACAGGAGGGGGCATTACTATGAACACGATTGATCTTTCTCTCAGAACAGCTTCTGTATTAGTAGCTGTTCTGTTGATCTACCAACGATTCTTCAGTAAAGGAGGAAGCACTAGACACGTCGTTGGAGGAATAACTACAATGTTTCTCGGTATCCTCATCCTCATATTGGTAACAATCCGAGGCTTTGGAAAAGAAACTCCGATGACAATGGAATATGGAACACATATTGCAACAGGAACACTTTTTTTTGTTTTGTTATTCGTAACTGTCGCATTAGGCCTAAAAGCAAAACTAACGAAGAAGCATTCCCCTTTGCATCGCCCAATGGCAAATGCTACATTAGCATCTTTAGTCCTCACTCTCCTTGCAGCAGCTGTATCCATTACCTCCCATTAAACCAGCGGTTCTCTAGAAACTTAAAAACTTCTAGAGAACCGCTTTTTTTATTTACTGAAACACATTATAATTAGAAAATGGAAGGTACTTTTTTACGACAGTCTGAGGAGAAAGATGAAAAGGCGGTTTATGATTTGCATGTTGCTGGACTCAAGCAATCTGAAAGTTATATTGCTGATCCGAGTTCAAGAGAAGAGCTTGATAAGGACTTAAAAAATATAAAAGAATCTTATATTGATAATGGTGGAGAATTTTTAGTACTCACAACTACTGACAATGAAATTATCGGTATGGGTGGACTACGCAAAATTGACGACACAACGTCAGAAATAAAAAGAATGCGGGTTAATCTAGGTTTTCAAGGTAAAGGACTCGGTAGTCTAATTTTAGATAAACTCATAGAGAAAGCAAAAGAATTGGGTTATAAAAAATTAATCTTAGACACAGCACTCAAACAAAAAGTCGCTCAGCATTTGTATGAATCACGAGGATTTAAAGAATCAAACCGCGGAGAAGTCTTCGGCCAAGAAACCATATACTACGAACTAGAATTATAAATAAAGAGACCTCCCAGTTTCATGGAAGGCCTTTTGTTCTCAGAACAACGCATTACGTTATCTGAAGATTTTCACGATTATTGCTTTCGCAACATGAGCATTGATCGGTCCGTCAGCCCCATCTGCAAAAACGAAGGTGGTGTCCTTTGTATACATATTTCCTTCTGCTACGTCCCAACCCTGCTCAGCTACATTCCACAGGAAGATAGTGTCCATCTCTTGCAGTTTTGCAAAGCTGTCATCTTCAACGACGACATCTGCACCCTGGTAAATGAGACGACACTTAGCAGATGGAGTATCGAGGAAGCAACCTGAGCAACTGGACAACGAAACACATGCGATCGAAAGAGAGAACAATAGCGTTTTCATGGCAAAAACTTTGATTTGATTATAAAAATCAGCAAAATTTACTTACTTTTATAACCAAACCAAAAGCCATTATCTGAGTAGAAGTATAGCATACAATTACCTATTTGTCAATAGTAAATTGACCAAAATGACTACTCAAACTCCGTAGTTGCTGGGGGTTTGGGGGTCATGTCAAAAAATACACGAACAATGTCTTTGTGCTTGATGAGGGCGCTGGTAATTTCATCTGCAACTTCGGGTGGAAAGTGGTAACCTTTTGCAGTCATAAAGTCCACCGTCTGCACTGCACGCACAGCAAGAGAGTGGCCATATACTCGCTCGTCACCTTTAACTCCCACCGAGTTGATGCCGAGCATAGCGACGATGAGTTGAGAAATTTGTTTATCTAAATTGTGTCTCACCAAAATCTCTCTTACTTTGGCATCCGCTTCTCTCACTAGAGCCATTTTCTCTGCATCAACCGGAGTGCCGACGACACGCAGATACAACCCCGGCCCGGGGAAGGGCGCGCGGTTGTAAACACTCTCCGGCAAGCCGAGAGTTTTGCCCAGCTCTCGCACTTCGTATTTAAAAAGATGCCGGAGCGGGTGCAGGTCATCCACTTCAAAACCGAGCCCCACATTGTGGTGCGTTTTAATCATTGCCGACTCCCCCACTTGTCCGCTCTCAATGATGTCGGTCGCTAGGGTCCCTTGCGCGATGAACTTTGCTTTGTGTTTTAAAATCTCCGCTTCAAAAACTTTTTTGTAAACTTCGCGGAATTTTTCTCGTTTTTCTTCGGCGTCAATAGTTTTGCCGATATTTTCTAAAAAATCCGCTTTGGCGTCAACGATGCTTATCTTTTTTACTCCGGCAGACGTTACATTTTTCTTGAGCTCCTCCATTTCGCCCTCTCGCAGTCCACCAGTATCAATCGCAAGGCACACCAAACGCTCCCCGAGTGCCGGAGCGAGGATTCCTGCCAAAACCGTAGAATCCACTCCACCGGAAACTCCCAAGACCACTTTATTTTTCTCGCCAACTATCCTCTTCACTTCCTCTTCCATCTCAACAATCAAATCTTTAGGGTCCCAATCTTTTACACAATGAGCTAAATTTATAAAATTCTGCAGAATTTTTTTGCCTTCTTTGGTATCGGTCACTTCCGGATGAAATTGCACACCCAAGACGCGATTATTTTTATCCGTCATCCCGGCTATACCCTCTGATATGGCGATAGATTCAAAACCCTCCGGAATTTTTGTCACTGTATCGCCGTGGCTCGCCCAAACTTCGGTCTCTTTTGCTACACCTATAAAAAGCGGATGCGAAGTTTTTAATTTCACTTTAGCTGGTCCATATTCGCGATGCCCCAGTGGTCTGTCCACATTTCCACCCAAAGTATACGCCAAAAGTTGCATACCATAACAAATTCCTAAAACTACATACTTGGCGCCAGAGGTATCAAGAGAAGCCGGTAGTTTGGGAGCGTTTTCACTATAGACACTCCAATTACTTCCAGAGAGAATTACACTTTTCGGATTATTTTCTTTGAGCCAGATTTCGGCTTTCTCGGATGGTAAAATAATACTTCGCACTCCGAGCTCTCGCAGAGTCCGCCCGATAACGAGAGTGTATTGTGAGCCATAATCCACGATTAATATTTGAATACCGTCCATAATGGAGTAAATATAACACATTGTGCTAGAATAAAAAAATGACACCGAAAACCAAGGTTGTTACTATAATTCCTTTTAAAAAAGGGCCTTTCGGCAACAACTTGACTTATTTTTCAAATAAAGACATCAAGTCGGGAGACATCGTGGAGACTATGCTCCGCAGTAAAAAAATTCTCGGACTGGTGATTTCGGCGGAAGACGCCACTCTGCACAAGAGCGAAATCAAAAAGATGAATTTTGATTTGAAAAAAATCGTGGGGGTAAAAGAGTATTCACTTTTCGACAAAGAATTTTTGGCTAGCTTGAGAGAAACCAGTAAATATTTTGCCATCCGCGAAAACGATGTGGCTTCCGCGCTTATCCCGTCTGTTTTGAAAGAAAATTATGACAAGATAGCGAAGTTTTCTGCTGATACGAAGAATAACAAGGAAAATTCAAAAGAAAAAACCCGAGCGGAAAAATTATTACTTCAAGAAAAGCCGGAAGATCGAATTTCTTTTTATAAAACCCTTATTCGAGGCTCTTTTGCGGAAAAAAAATCGGTGTTTATGGTATTGCCAACTCTAAAAGATATCGAGGAATTAGAAAAAGAGCTCGGTCGGGGCATAGAACAATTCACCATAAAACTCCATAGCGAAATCAGTCCTAAAAAAATTCTCTCGGGTATTGAAAAAATTTTGACCTTACCCCATCCGGTGTTCATTTTGGGCACAGCGCCATTTTTATCCGTCCCTCGGGAAGACCTTGCTACCATTATTTTGGAGCGCGAAAATACCGGAGCTTACAGGATGCTGGGGCACCCCTTCATTGACCTTAGGATATTTGCAGAAATTTTCGCTTCCAAAATAAACGCGAAATTTATCCTCGCCGATACACTACTTCGTTTGGAGTCTATCGCGCGAATAGAATTTGATTATTTTACGCCCATCTCCCCTTTATCTTACAGAATAAATTTTGAGGGAGAAATAGAGATTCTAGACATGGGAGAAAAATTCCAAGTGCTGAAAGGACTCGCCAAAGAAGAAATGACGGGAAGGTTAGTGAAAAAACAAAATATTTTTATTTTTACTCTCCGCAAGGGACTCGCCACTCTGACTCTGTGTCGAGATTGTGGAGAAACACTTTTTTGCGAGAAATGTTCTGCGCCCCTGGTGCTTTATTTTTCCAAAGACGGCAAGAAAAGAATGTTCGTTTGTAATAAATGCAACACTGAAAAAAGCTCGGATACTGTTTGCCCCGATTGCGGAAGCTGGAACTTGATGCCACTCGGAATCGGAGTAGACACGGTATATGAGGAAATAAAAAAAGATTTTCCTAAAGCTAAAATTTTCAAACTAAGTAAGGAGTCCGTAAAAAATCAAAAAGGTGCAGAAAAAATCATCAAAGAATTTGAAGAATCTTCGGGCTCTATTTTAGTAGGCACCCAAATGGCGCTCCCATATCTCAAAGAAAAAGTGCCTCTCTCCATCATCGCTTCTTTTGATACGCTTTGGAGCATTCCGAATTTTAAGATGAGCGAGAAAATCATAGAGATCCTAATCGCTCTGGTTTCTAAAACTAAAGATAAAATAATTATTCAAACCAAAAACACGAAAGACGATGCTCTCCTCGCGGTGAAGGGAGAAAATTTGAGCTCTTTTGTGCGCGAAGAATTAAGAATCAGAAAAAAATTGGGTTATCCGCCTTATAAAAGATTTATCAAAATTGCTTACACTGGTAATAATCTTGAAGTCTCTAGAGCTAGAGAGTTCTTGCAAAAAACATTTGCAGGGTATAGTCCGGAGATTTTTGGCGGTTTTATCACAAAAACAAAAAACAAATATTCCACAAACGCGCTTATAAAACTAGACCAAAAAGAGTGGTCTGTGCCCGCGCTTTCCTTGTCTTCCTCCGTAGACGAACGGCTCTCCTCTCTCCTTTCTTCCCTCCCGCCATCTTTCACGGTCTCTGTAGACCCGGAAAATCTGCTTTAAATTGTGTTAAAATATTTTTATGACAGCGCTTACTTTACTTTTCACACTCGCCTCAATCGGTATCAGTGAGACGGTTTACCTTATCCGCACTAGGGAAAAGGCCGAACTTCCTGTCTGCCCGATTGGTGAGGGTTGCGCTGTGGTGCTCACCAGCCGGTGGAGTAAGATTTTAATTATTCCAAATGATGTAATGGGTTTTCTGGCTTACATAGCTATTGCCTTTATGTCTGCTCTGCTCTTAATAGAAGTAGAACCCACGGCGCTCTTTAGTCTAGCGCTTAAAATTTTAGTCGGTTTCGCGTCTTTAGCTTCAATATTTTTCACTTATCTCCAAGCTCGTGTTATCCGCGCTTGGTGCTTTTGGTGCCTAATGTCAGCTTGCACGATTTGGCTTATGGGACTTATAATAATCTTTAGTAAAACAATTTAAACCAAAATAAACAAATAGCATGAATAAAACAGCATACAATATTTTAAGAGTTGGCTTGGGAATCACTTTTCTCTGGATTGGGATAATCATTCTCAAAGAACCGGAGGCTTGGGGAAGCTATATTCAAAATTGGGTGGTAGAGTTATTGCCACTGCCAATAAAAGACATCATGATAAGCACGGCTATTCTAGACATTATCATTGGCTTTTTATTACTTATAGATACTTGGGTGTGGATTGCCGCGATTGTCGGCGCGCTTCACTTGGTAGTGGTGCTCGTGGTAAGTGGAATTACCGAAATCACAGTGCGAGACCTAGGCATAATGGCTGGAATGTTTGCCCTGTTTGCGCAAACCCTACCTCAATCTATAATTCAAAAGTTCAAACGCAAACCTACGCCACTAGCACCGTAAACTCTCCTTTTTGTTTTACCGGATTTTTAGTTAGATATTCCAGCATTTCTTTTGCCGAGCCGGTTTTTATTTCTTCGTAAATTTTGGTGAGCTCGCGCGCGAGGCAGACTTTTTTGTCGGGGCAAAATTTTTGCAAAGATTCCAGAGTTTTCAAAATCCGATGTGGGGATTCGTAAAACACGACTGTGCGTTTAGACTGCGCAATTTCTTTAAACAAAGTTTCTCGGCCCTTTTTGTGTGGTAGAAATCCTAAGAATGTAAATTCATGGGTCGGAAGTCCGGACGCCGAGAGCGCAGTAATCACCGCTGTCGCTCCCGGAATCGGAATGACTTCTACATCCCTAAGCTCTGTTTTTATTTTAGACACAAGCATCGCACCGGGGTCAGATATCCCCGGAGTGCCAGCGTCTGATACCAAAGCCAAATCTTTACCACTTCGCAAGAGCTCAAAAATTTTGTCAGTTTTCCCAAGCTTACTCTGAGCGTGATAACTCATAGTGGGCTTTTGGATGCTGTATTTTTGTAAAATTTTACCTGTCTCCCTAGTATTCTCACAAAGCACCAAATCCACGCTCTTGAGCGTTTCTATAGCCCGAAGCGTTATATCCCCCATATTTCCAATAGGCGTGGCTACTACGTAAAATTTGCTCATTTGGAAATATTAGCATATTTTTGACAAGAAACTACAATTATGACAATATATAAAAAACATTGAAATCATGAAATGTACAACACTCGTTCTTTTGCTGACAATAATATCGGCAGGTTGTGGCATGGAGCTAGAAATGGTTCTGCCAGAAACTGTGAATATTTTCGATGGAAAGTACTTTTCAGTCGTTTACGTTCCGAAAGGGGCAACTCACTCCTTATTGTCAGGTGGTATCGCGACTGAAAGTGGGTGGATAATTCAAAAAAAAGAGACTGCTATGAATATCGACGGATACTATTACCTCGATATGGGGCCTGAAAAAGGAAAGCGCTTAATTCCTGAATTGCATGGAAAATCCCTTGGATGGGTATTTCTATCAGTGGACAAGGAGGCTCATTCTGGTGATATGGTTGCGGTCGACGATTACCAAGGTGACTGGCAACATATTGTATATGAGGAGGTGGCCATCTTGCGAATCTAAAGATATCGGTTTTTCGGATAGTGCCGGGGTTGGTCCATTGGACAACCTCGGCTATTTTTTTACCTAAAAAGCCATAAAATAAGGGGTTTCTACACCGGGTTTTCCACAGTTTCAGTGTTGACATTGACAAAAGGGCTTAAATATGATAGGATACTTGTGAACTCAATAAATCTTTGACAAATGTTTTCATAAGAGAGTTTTTGGTGACCCCAGTCCCCTATTTTTAGGAGCTTGAGGTAACCAAAAATCTCAAAACGTGAAAACTACAAAAATTATTCCGAAAGAAGAAGAAATCTCAACAGGAGAAATCCTTCTGTGTATTTTTTTCTTATTTCTCGTACTTTGTCTGGTATCAAACATTATGCCAGATCCGCATTCGCCGTTATTTCAAGAATGATTTCATCACCACCGAAAAATCTGAAACACAATGAAACAGCTTTTTTTGCTCTTCCTTATTTGTTGTGCAATCTTTTTTCTGATTTCATGTCAGAAGGAAGAATATGCATCACCCATGTCCACCACAGAAACTAAACCTGCAGACACTCTCTGCTTCAATGTCAAGATTCTTTATCAAGACTCCAGTAGCATGGAGATAAAGATTCTAGCTGCCTACGATCCCAAAACTTTGTATTTCACAGAGTTTGACTCCACAAAAATGATGTTGGACACGGTAGCTGTCTTCCACGCCAATTTAGTTGTGGGTTCCTACTACTGGGAAATTCAAGAGTGGGTAAACGGAATGATGGTGACAATAGAAGTACCCATTACCGTTACTTGGTGCACAGAGCCAGTAGCTTATGTCACCTTGTCGGTTCCTTGGGGAACCTGCGGAGTCATAGGTTATGTACGTGGGGAGAGGTGTAAAATACCTCTCGACGGTCCGGGATCAATAACCCCGGGATAAAAATAAATTTTTCCAGTGCAAGCCGAAAGGCAAGAGAGCCTTGTTCACATTTGTGACAAGGCCTCTTTTTTTGCCCAATTTTAATTTTCGGGATGCTTTAGAGTATGCAAATGGGAAAGTATGCCTATCGCTATCGCGATGATGAGAATATTTTTTATAATATATTGCCCTTCGAGAGTCGGCACCAAGAAACCATCCCATGTAAACTGCGGAAGTAAAAATAAAGGCATAATCGTAGTAATCAAATGTAGGGCTAAGACAAAAATAGCAAGACGTTCCAAATGCGGAATGATAAATAAAATACCGATAACCATTTCAAGAAGTCCAAAAGCAACCAGAAAAGATTCTGGGCTTATCCCCGGCATCGTAGCTTTAAGGAGAGCCACAACTAAAGGGCTTGCAGGCGAGAGCGCAAAAACTTTTAATATTCCAAACCAAAAATAAATGAGAAATATGGCAAAGCGCGAAAACGGCATCGCCCATTTTTTGGCAAAGTGAATCATTTTTTCATCCCAAGTTTTTAATTTTCCATGAATTTCGTTCATACAAATATTATAACACTTACTTCCTATACTTTTTCTTACGCCACTTGTCAGCAATCTTTACTCTTGTAAGCGAGCGTTCGAGTTCGGCCTCAAAGTGTTCAAAATCAACTGTGCCTTTGTCTTCCATCATCTTGCGAAGCTCTTCGCTTTTCGCTTTAGCTTTGGCAATTGCTTCATCTGTGATATCCCCTACATGTTCGGCAAAATCCGCCAAAACTGCGACTTCGGTATTGCCGTCCGCCCCAATTTTCACTTCCACAAACCCTCCCGCCACAGCAAAAGGAATCGGCTCGCCACCCGACATAGCTACAATGTCCCCTGACTTAAGCCCAACGATTATCGGAATATGTTCCGGCAAGACCGTAATCTCGCCTTCCAAGGTAGGCATAGTTACTTGGTCCACCATCTCCTCTAGCACCAAGCGCTCTGGGGTGACTATTTTTAAATTAATTTTCTTAATCATTAGATTTAAGATTAGAGATTTTAGATTTGAGTAATTAGATTCATTTGCATCTCACTACCAACTTTAATCTAAAATCTGCCAACTATTACATCGCTCCCTTCATATAAAACTCCCCTTCCGCTTTATCGTCGTGCTTACCCTCCAAAATTTCTTTGAAGGAGCGGATGCTCTCTGCAAGCGGAACATATTGGCCTTTAGCTCCTGTAAACTGCTCTGCAACGAAAAATGGCTGGGAGAGGAATTTCTGGATTTTTCGCGCGCGCGCCACGAGCTCTTTGTCCGCCTCGGAGAGTTCTTCCATTCCCAAAATCGCGATGATGTCCTGCAAGTCTTTATATCTCTGCAAAATTCTTTGCACTTCGCGAGCAACTTCATAATGCTCTTTACCCACGATATTTGGGTCAAGAATTGTAGAAGAAGAATCCAGCGGGTCCACGGCCGGATAAATTCCAATTTCTGAAAGCGAACGGTTGAGCACGACTGTAGAGTCTAAGTGCGCGAAAGTCGTCGCCGGCGCAGGGTCGGTCAAGTCGTCCGCAGGCACATACACCGCTTGCACAGAAGTCACCGAGCCTTTGTCGGTAGAAGTTATGCGTTCTTGCATCGTACCCATTTCTGTGGAAAGCGTCGGCTGGTAACCCACCGCCGAAGGAATACGCCCGAGAAGCGCGGAGACTTCGGAGCCCGCTTGAGTAAATCGGAAAATGTTGTCTATGAAAAGAAGCACATCTTTATTTTCTTCGTCGCGGAAATATTCTGCCATAGTGAGCCCAGAGAGAGCCACCCGCATACGCGCACCCGGCGGTTCATTCATTTGCCCGAAGACCATCGCCACTTTGTCTATCACGCCGGACTCTTTCATTTCATGCCAAAGATCATTGCCCTCACGAGTTCGCTCGCCCACACCCGCAAACACAGAATATCCGCCGTGGTTTGACGCAATGTTGTGAATGAGCTCTTGAATCACGACGGTCTTGCCCACGCCCGCGCCTCCAAAAAGCCCCACCTTACCACCTTTAAGCACCGGACAAATAAGATCAATAACTTTAATACCAGTTTCAAGAATTTCAACTTTAGTGGATTGAGCTACGTATTCTGGAGCTTTGCGGTGAATCGGGAGTTTCTTTACTGCTTTTCCACCTGTGGTGAGTATGACCGAACCATCGTCAATCGCTTCACCCAATACATTGAAAATGCGCCCGAGGGTGCTTGTGCCCACAGGTACAGAGATAGGCACTCCGGTATCGGTCACTTCCATTCCACGAGAAAGGCCGTCGGTAGTGTCCATAGCAATTGCACGCACCATTCCGCCTCCCACATGCTGTTCTACTTCGAGAACGAGCATTTTCTCACCGTTTTTTACATGAAGTGAATTGTAAATTGCTGGAAGTCCACTTCCTTCTCCCTCGAAAGCGACATCCACGACCGGCCCGATAATTTTTTTGATTGTACCTGTTTGCATAATAGTAATTAGATTTAAGATTTTAGATTTAAGTAAATTTCGACTTTATTTCTTTGGTTTTAGTAATAATGATTTTTCAAGACCGTATAACATTTTTGCACATTCTTCATATTCGTTATAAAACTCCTCAAATTCTTTCTTTTTTAAATATCCTTTCTTGGTCGCAATATCCAAATGATGCAATGTTTCTCTTAATTCCCCTTGTGATCGACTTATACATTCTGTAAAAATAGTCGTGTGTTTATTACCAAAACCTTCTGCTAAATTCGCTGGTATAGAATTAGAAGATCTTCTTAGCTGAGAACCAAGTTCGTATAATTCATATTTAGGAAATGTTAATGTTAAATCGTTCATTTTTAGTGCTAATATTGAAAGTCTTTTATAAACTTGTAAATCATTGAATTTCATCTCTAATCTTATATTTTTTAATTTAATCTGTAATCTTTAATCTGCTAACTAATGCTGACCATTCCTGCGCTTATTTCACTTATCTCCTGTGTAATGCCTGCTTGACGGGCTTTGTTAAATACTAAAGTTAGGTCATCTATCATTTCGCCGGAAGCCTCGGATGCATTTTTCATCGCTACCATTCTCGCGGATTGCTCGGAAGCATTAGACTCCAACATCATCTGATATATCTGCATCCTAGTCAATTTCTCCGCCAAGCTCCCAATCAGCGCATTCACATCCCCTTCTAACAAATAGTTCCCCCCCTGCTCTCTCTGCGGAAGACCGTCTTCCGCAGAATTTTCGGCTAGATTCTCAATAAATTCTTTCAGTTCAGCTTTGGAAACCGGCAAGATTTGTTTCAAATGTGGCTTTTGGAAAAGCGCAGAGACATAGTCGGTGTAAGCCACTATTACTTTATCATAGGTGCCCTTGGTGTATTCATCAATAAGCATTTTAGAAATTGGCAAAATGTCGCGGAGAGTTATGTGGTCTGGAAGTTCTACGAAGCTTGCGATAACATTTTTGCCAATTCTGCGCATCGCCCCGTCCCCCTTCTTACCAATAGTAATAACGTCAAAGACTGTCTTTGACATGTCGGATTTTAGGAGAGTAAGGGCTTTTTTGATAACTTGCGCATTGTAAGCTCCGCAGAGTCCACGATTAGATGTTATAAGTACAAGCAGTACTTGCCCTGAGCTCGTCGAAGGATTTTTTTGAACAAAA
>MFTO01000002.1 GCA_001786835.1 Candidatus Nomurabacteria bacterium RIFCSPHIGHO2_01_FULL_40_20
GTCTCCCTGGAACTAACCCAACCGGTGGATGTATCGGAGTGTGGCCTGGAGGGGGTGGTGGAGGACCAAATGGTTGGACAGACGATGGTTCTGTGGTGAGGCTAACCACAAGTACAGATAAAGTTGGGGTGGGTACTGCTACTCCTTTGCACCAACTACAAATAACTGGAAATTTCAAAATGCCAAATACTACCGTGAATGGTACTAATGGAGTGATTTATAAAAAAGTTTCAAGCACACCTTATAGATTTGTCCACAATTTCGGAGGTTCGAATTCAAATTTATATATGGGAAGAGATGCTGGTAACTTTTCTTCTAGTGCTCAGAGCATTTCCAATAACGTGGGGATAGGTCACAACGCTCTTCAAGAAAGTACGACTGGAAATGATAATTTAGGCATAGGCAGAAGCGTTTCTGCTTTAGGGTCCAGGAATATTGTTTTCGGAGCTACAAATGCCACTGGAAATGATAATGTGATTTTTTCGGATTTCGCATCGGGGGTAGATGGTAATGGTAATGTGTATTACGGGCATCAGCAATATGGAGAAGGAAATTATAATGTTGGGGTTGGCCGAGGTAGTGGGCCCATTTTTGTAGGGTCTAATAATACTATGCTGGGGCAGGACGCGGCTTTGGTAAGCGGAATACAGAATGCTACGGCCATAGGCTACAATACTAAAGTGGAGGCTAGTAACACAATGGTTTTTGGTCACGATTTTCCTATTGGAGAAGGAGTTATAGGTTTTAGTGTTTTGGGTTGGGGATTCGGTACACAGCCTGACCCATACCCCGATGGAGGAGCAGCTATTAAGGTTGGTACGGATAGCACTAATGGAAATGGAGCTAGGCTGACCCCCAGCGGTAGTTGGATGCAGGGCTCGGATTTTGCAAAAAAACAAAACATAGAAAATATATCCTATGGTCTAGATGAAGTTCTCGCACTTCGGCCAGTTTCTTTTGAATGGAATAACATGTCTAATGTGAAAGACATTGGTTTTATTGCTCAAGAAGTGGAAAAGGTTATTCCTGAAATTGTATCAGGAGTGGATGGTGATAAGGCGGTAGGTTATGCGAATCTCACTCCAGTATTAGTGCAAGCGATCAAAGAATTGAAAGCGAAGAATGATTTACTCAAGCACGAGATGGATATCCTAGAGCTTGAGGCACAAAAAAGAAACCTGTAGTATAATTACAAATGTATTTGCTATAATACTAAGGAGAATATTTATGAAAAAAAAATCAAAAACCAAATTAAAAATAATTCTCAAGTCTTTTTTTATCTTGATAATTTTTTCTCTTGCTATAAAAGTAGTGGCGGTTTGGGCGCCTCCTTTACTTGGAACTGTCCCACCGGAAAATAATGTAGCTCCACCGGTAAACGTCGGCGGGAATACACAAGTGAAACCGGGAGGTCTGGGGGTGTACGGACTACAGTCTTTCACTTTTGGCATTATAGATGGCACTTTTGATGTGGGGGGGGTCTCGACCTTCAACGGGCCAGTAGTGGCGAATTCATATATTAATGCAAACAACGTTGTCAATGCCGCCTCGCACATTTTTATGAATCCACTCGGGACCGCAAACGCTACCACCACGAGTTATGACAGCGGTTGGTTGATGATGAAGGGTTCTTACTGGGATAGTTCTTCTTCTTCTGCGGTAGAGGTACCGTATACATTTGTAGTTGATGCTTATCAGCCCAATGTCAATGTTTTACGAGTTTCGGATTATCTAGGAGATGTTATTAAAATAGGAACTTCTAATCCTTCCGGGCACCACTATGGATTAGCTGTAAGAGGTGGGCTGGAAGTAGGCGCTAATTATTTTGAACTAAAAGCTCACGAAAACGGCGCAATTATTGAGGGTGATGTGGGTATCGGGACATCTTCGCCCACCGAAAAGCTTGATGTTGTAGGCAATGTTAAATTCTCCGGCGCTATCATGCCGGGGGGTTCTGCAGGTACAGCTGGACAAGTGCTTACTTCTGCAGGACCCGGGCTAGCGCCCACTTGGGGAGTGGGAGGTGGAGGTAGTCTTCCGTCTGGGACTTCTGGGCAAACTTTACGGTACGATTCTACAGATACTCTAGTCGCAAATAGCGTGCTTTATAATAATGGTACCAACATAGGGATTGGTACTACTTCCCCATCTAGCAAATTTACCGTAGGAAACAGCGCTGGAAGTCAGAATGCCGAAGTGGAAGCGAATGGGGATGCTTATCTTCTTTTAGATAGTACCGTCGCAAGTGGTAGAGATTGGTCTTTGATTTCTTCTGGCACTGCTGGAATTGGAGTGGGTAAGTTTTCCATATATGATTCAACGGCGGGAGTAAGTAGAGTAGCGATAGACTCTGTCGGCAATGTGGGAGTAGGAGATACAAGTCCTCTCGCCTTGTTTACAGTAGGAACCGCAGATCAGTTTAGAGTGAATTCTTCCGGTAATCTGGTAAGGATAAACAATGTTTTTTATTCTTGGCCTTCGGCTCAAGGTTCTGCAAACTATGTCTTGACTAATAATGGTTCAGGTACTTTGACATGGTCTGCTGGAGTTCCTGGCCCCCAAGGCCCTGACGGTCTGCAGGGTCCCATAGGTCCTCAAGGTCCTGCGGGAGAGGGTGTGCCTCCAGGTGGCGCAACCGGCCAAGTGCTTACTAAAAATTCCAACGCAGACTATGATACTTATTGGTCAACGGTCTCCGGCGGTGGCGGTGGCACTATCGGGGGTTCTGGAACAGCAACTTATATTCCGAAATTTACTTCTAGTACGGATATAGGCAATTCTGTGATGTATAACGACACAGATGGAGATATAGGTATAAACACCACAGCTCCGGGGGCACGACTCGGAGTCAAAGGTAATTTGAATATTGGAACAAATTATTCGGATGTAACAGGTGAAGGGGACGGCGCAATCATAGAAGGTAATGTTGGTATAGGAACAACTTCGCCAGCTTCTAAGTTAGATGTTGTGGGGGATGTAAGATTTTCTGGCGCTTTAAAACCAAATGGTAATGCTGGCGTGGACGGTCTAGTGCTCATATCTAAAGGACCCGGGTTTCCACCTGTATGGGAGCCTTTGGTTCCTTACACTGGAGTAAACGGCGCTACTCTGAGGTATTCAACAGGCGCTACAGAGTGGGTTTCATCGACTAATATTTTTAACGCTGATGCTAATGTGGGTATCGGTACTATTACCCCTTCTCAAAAATTAGATGTGAATGGAAATGCTAAAGCAACGCAATTCTGCCTTGGCACCGATTGTATTTCTGCTTGGCCTTCGGGGAGTGGAGATAACTTAGGAAATCATATAGCTACGCAAACTATTTATGGTAGTACTGCTCCTTCTGGAGATCTTTTACTTGATTCTACAAACAATGCAACGAAAGGTGACATTATACTTGGGCCGACAACTGGCAGTGTGGGTGTCGGTACGCTTAGCCCTACTCAAAAATTAGACGTGAATGGAAATGCTAAAGCAACGCAATTCTGCCTTGGCACCGATTGTATTTCTGCTTGGCCTTCGGGTGGCGGGGGAGGCTGGACAGACGGAACGAATGTAGTTTATACAACTGTTACAGATGATAAAGTCGGTATCGGAACGACAACACCCGCAAGTAAACTTTCAGTAGTAGATACTTCAGCAAGCACTAATGCCGAAGTTGAAGCTGCCGGAGATGCATATTTATTACTTGACAGTACAGTCGGAAGTGGTAGAGACTGGTCTCTGATTTCTTCTGGAACAGGAGGTATAGGAATAGGTAAATTTTCAATTTTTGACTCAACGGCTGGGATAAGTCGTTTGGCTATAGATTCTTCAGGGAAGGTAGGAATAGGGACTACAACACCTGACGCCAGACTTCATCTTATGGCAGGTTCACCAACATCAGGCACTGCCCCGCTTAAATTTACATCTTCTGGCGTTGGTGGATTACTCACGACTACAGAGGCTGGAGCAATTGAATATGACGGCTCACATTTATATTTTACGGCCATAAATGGCGGGACAAGATATCAGCTAGATCAGCAAAGTACTGGAGGTTCAACGGCTCTTAGTTCTCTAACCCCCGCAACTGTTGATCACTCTATAGACAATGATGATTTTACTCAAACTTGGAGATGGGATGGAACAACTTCACTCAATAATGGCCAAGGTATGGTCTTTACTTCTACTGTAACCAACTCTGGGGTTACCGAGGACTTAGTTACTATGAGCATGGGTGGAACTGGAGCCACTGCTACGGCTACTTCGCTTCGAGTAACGAATACTAAATCAGGGTCAACCAACACCAACAAAGGTATACATGTTGACGTTACGAGCGGGTTAAACAATTACGCGCTTATCGTCCAAGGTGGCGATACTGGCTTAGGAACAACTTCACCCGATTCTAAACTTGACCTAGCTGGCGCTTTCACTGTCCAAGAAATGTCGGCACCATCTTTAAGTCTTACTAATCAGGGCCGTATATATTTTGACGCAACCTTAAACAAGTTTCGAGTTTCCGAAAACGGCGGTGCATATGTGAACTTGGTGGGAAGTGGTGGCGGTATTACTTCTCTTAATGCGTTAACTGGAACAACTCAAACTTTTGCCACTGGCACCGCTGGAACTAATTTTGGTATCAGTTCGGTAGGAACTGTGCACACCTTTAATATTCCAGACGCTTCTGTAGCAAATAGAGGACTACTAACATCTGCGAACTGGACAACTTTTAACAATAAAGCACCCGCAGCCAATCCTGTATTCACCGGTATTGTTACCTTGCCTAGTTCTACAAATCCGGGAGTTGGCTTAGCTGGAGAAATTGCTATAGATACAAATATGTGGGCAACGAGTAGAGGAGCACCTGTAGTTTGGGATGGTACATCTACAACTGCGCTTGTAAATGTTCTAGCTTCAGATGTACCAACTGATGGACAAGTGCCGACTTGGAATACGGGTGGGACTATAACTTGGGAAAGTGCGGGGGGTGGCGGAGGAGGAGGCTGGACTGATGGGACTAACGGAGTTTTTGCAACTAGTTCAGGAGATAGGGTTGGAATTGGGGCAACAGATTCGTCGTCACACTTAAGTAATAAATTTAACGTAATTCAAGAGAGCGGAGACACAAATCCACTTCTTGCTCAAATTGGAACTTATGGTTTTGCTTTGAAAAACAACGCTGCTGTCACTGGGCTAACTATGGGTTTGGATAGTAACTATGCTTATTTACAGTCTTGGAATGGCAAGATCTTGAATATAAATAGCCAAGGCAATAATACAATCATAAATCCTAATAGTGCATATGTGGGAGTTGGTTTAACAAGCCCGACTTCTCTTTTCCAAGCAGGTGTTCATTCAGGATATAAAGGACCAGGTACGGTTAGTATCTCATCTTCCACCGCTGTTGTGACGGGGACCGGTACAAATTTTACGGAAATGTTTAATGTAGGGGATTATATAAATGTAAATGGATTAGGACAAAAACTAATCACAATTATTTCAAGTAATACTCAACTTACCATGACATCAGGCTATGGGTCGAGTGGTAGTTCCTTGCCCTATACCCACGGTGCAAATTCTGATGGAGTCAGATTTTCAGTTTTGGCAAATGGTAGTGTGGGAGTGGGTACTGGGACTCCAAACAACAAGGCGATACTTGATCTTAGTTCTACAACAAAAGCATTTCTTCCGCCACGTATGACTACAACTCAAAGAAACGTAATATCGCCAGCAGTTGCCGGAATGGTAATTTATAATACAACTACTAACAAATTAAATGTTTATAATGGTACAGCTTGGGAAGCAATAACTTCATCTTAAAACTCTCAACCAAAAAATCCCCCACACGGGGGATTTTTTGGTATATGGAACACCATATAGCAACGTTATTCGGACATCAAACAAATAAATATGTTCATGCTCCTCGTTTGTTGCTATAATATAAGTAATGCAAATTGATGAGGAACAATTAAAAAAAGCGATTTTGGACGGTGGGTTGGTGACAAAAACCGAACTGGAAGAGATTACTAAAAAAACGAAAACCAAAAAGCAAAAACTCTCGGACATGCTTCTAACGGAGGCAAAAATCTCCGAACCGGAACTGCGAAAAATGGAAGCTTTTGTTTTAGGCATACCTTTTGTGACGCTGGAAAAGGAAAAAATTGATTTTGCAATTTTGTCTTTGGTTCCCGAAACCATTGCGCGCAATTACAACATTATCTCTTACAAAAAAAGCGAGAAAGGCCTGGAAGTGGCGATGCTAGACGTGGACGATTTGCCAGTAATTGATTTTATCAAAAAAACTTCAGGGCTCAAGATTTTACCTCGGCTCACCGACAGCGCTTCTATCAAGTCCGCTCTCTTGCAATACAAGAAAAGTTTGCAAGCGGAATTTACAAATATCATTCAAAAAGAAGCTGGCTCATTAAAAATTTCCGGGGGCGACGACAAAGGTGAAAAGTCGGAGAAAGAATTAAAAGCAATGGCAGAAGATTTGCCAGTAGTCAAAATTGTGGATTCGCTCATTTTTCACGGCATCCTTCAAAATGCTTCAGATATCCATATTGAGCCCGGCGAGAAAGATCTCGTGGTGCGCTACCGTATAGACGGCATACTGCATGATGCTATGACTCTAGACAAAAGCGCCGGAGCCGGCATAACCGCGCGTATCAAGGTGCTTTCAAACCTCAAGCTCGACGAAAAACGTTTGCCTCAAGATGGCCGTTTTAAAATAGAACAAGACGGCGAAAAAGTTTCTTTTCGGGTATCAACTCTGCCAACATTCTTTGGTGAAAAGACTGTCGTTAGAATTTTGAAAGAGACTTCACAAGGTTTTTCCTTAGAGGGGCTTGGTTTTCACGGGGAGGCGCTGGAGCGAATTCACGACTCGCTCAAGCAAAAAACTGGCATGATTTTGGCGACTGGACCTACAGGCTCTGGGAAGACGACCACCCTCTACACCATGCTTGAGATTTTAAACAGACCGGAAGTAAACATTTCTACCGTAGAAGACCCGATCGAATATCAAATGCCTCGAGTTAATCAAGTGCAGGTCAAGCCGGAAATCGGGCTCACTTTTGCCAATGGTCTGCGCTCGCTTTTGCGACAAGACCCGAATATCATCATGGTGGGCGAGATCCGAGATGGTGAGACCGCTGGACTTGCGGTCAATGCGTCCCTCACTGGGCACTTGGTGCTTTCCACTATTCACACGAATTCTGCTTCCGGCGCTATTCCGCGGTTGATAGATATGGGAATCTTGCCTTTCTTGATTATCTCCACAGTGAAGACCATCATCGCCCAGAGACTGGTGCGCAAACTGATGCCGAGCAAAGAAAAATATTTTCTCTCAGAAGCGGAAATAAAAAATTTGGGTAAAATTGTGGATCTAGACAGAATGCTCGCGCTCCTTCAGGCAGAGAAAATAATCGGAGAGAAAGATACTTGGGAAAAAGTTCCTTTTTATAAAGCAGTTAAAAGCGGAGAATCAGAAGATGGATATTCCGGTAGATTGGGCATCCACGAAGTTCTCAAAGTAACTTCTACTATCAAAGAACTTATCTCCAAAGGTGCAGGCGGAGATGAAATAGAAGCGCAAGGAAAAAATGAAGGCATGATGACAATCTTGGAAGACGGAGTTTTCCAAGCCGTGCTCGGGATGACGACATTAGAAGAAGTATTTAGAGTAGTTTCGGAGTAAAATTTTAGAACCACTATGATTTTTACCTATAAAACAAAGTTGCCAAGTGGAGAAATTTTTGAAGGGACTATGGAAGCGCTTGACCGTTTTGCGCTCTCAAGAGAACTGCGTTCGCGCGGGCAGACTCCGCTTTCGCTAAAAGAGAAAAGCCGGATGGTTTTAGACCCCATGGTTTTTTTGAATAATCTTTTCGCTGGAATAAATGCAGGAGAACTTATTTTACTTACCAAAAACCTGGGAGGGATGATAAAGGCCGGACTCTCCCTATCGCGCGCTTTGTCCGTTTTAGAAAAACAAACAAAAAATGCCAAGCTGAAAAATGTTTTTATCTCTTTGTCTGCCGAGATTAATGCTGGGGGCACGCTTTCTTCAGGTTTTTCAAAATTTCCAAAAGTTTTCTCCAAGCTCTTTGTATCCATAGCTCGCGCAGGCGAAGAGTCCGGCGACCTGGCAGGGTCCTTGGCGCAAATTGGAATGAACTTGGAAAAAGCGCATTCCCTGACTAAAAAAATCAAGGGCGCGCTTATTTATCCGGGGGTTATTATCTCGGCGATGGTGGTCATTGGAATTTTGATGTTTGCCTTTGTGGTGCCGACTTTGGCTAAAACCTTCAAGGAACTTGGTGTAGAGCTACCCCTAACTACCAGAATAGTCATCGGGCTGGGTGATTTCTTTTCCAATAACTTAATTTTATCCTTCGTTCTCATTTTTGGTCTAGTTTCTGGTCTAGTTTTTCTTTTTCGCGCGAAATTTATGGCAAAATATATTGACTATATAATTATCCGTTTGCCGATTGTCGGGAATCTGGCCAAGGAATTAAATACTGCCCGTACCGCTCGCACGATGTCCTCGCTTCTCCTCTCTGGGGTTTCGATCGTTCGGGCAACAGAGATAACCGAGGATGTGGTGCAAAATATTTATTACAAAAAAGTATTGATACAAGCGCGCGAAGAAATAGAAAAGGGAGCGCCTTTCTCCAAAGTATTTATAGATAATCCGAAACTTTACCCGATAATGATGTCGGAGATGGTGCAGGTGGGAGAAGAGACCGGTAAGCTCTCGGACATGTTGCAAGAGGTTGCTATTTTTTACGAAAATAATATTGAAGAGAAAACCAAAAATCTTTCTACTATTATTGAGCCGATTTTGATGGTCATCGTCGGCGCCGGCGTCGGGTTTTTTGCGGTGTCGATGATTACTCCGCTTTATTCAGTCCTTGAAAATATATAATCATTTTATGAAACTTTTTTATAAAAAAAATACCAGGGGAATAACTCTAGTGGAAATACTCGTTGTTGTTGCCATAATTGTTATTATCCTTTCTATAGCTTTGCCGGAATTTGGTAAAATAAGAGAAAACCAAGTATTTAAAAATACAGTTGAGGATGCGCTGTCTGCACTGGACCAAGCGAAATCCCAAACCCTCGCTTCTATCGATTCTTCGGAGTATGGTGTTTTCTTTGACTCCGATAAAATGGTAATATTTAAGGGTACAGTATATTCTGCGGGCAGTGCCGACAACCAAGAAGTTGAAATCTCTTCTCCGGCAAGCATTTCAGACGTAACTCTTTTCGGAGGCGGAGACGAACTTTATTTTTCTCGCCTTTATGGCGTGCCCAACAAGACAGGGACCATCACTATTTCTACTCCTAACTATTCAAAAATCATTACTATTGGGGCAACAGGTATTGTGAGTGTAAATTAGATGAAATTTTTTAAAAGTAAAAATGTAAATAAAGGATTTCTAATGGTGGAGATTTTAATTGTAGCTTCTGTAATAGTGGGAGCTTTTATCGTAGCGCTTGCGGTAGCTCAAAACTCCATTTTTGTTGCTCGCTCCGCTCTCTATTCTGCACAGGCAGGATTTCTATTGGAAGAAGGAGTCCAAGCAGTGAAAATTCTGCGCGACAACGACTGGGATAACATTTCCGCGCTTTCTGCCTCTACTACTTATTATCCGGCATTCTCTTCCGGCACTTGGACGTTATCGGCGACTCCTTCCACAGTAGGGAATTTTACTCGAATAGTCGAGATGGATTCGGTAAACAGAGACAATTCTACGGGAGATATCAGTTCCTCCGGAACCGACGACCCGGGCACAAAGCTTTTTACAGTCACTGTGTCTTGGGCTGGAGGTCCGCAAAATTTTAGCAAGACGTTGTCATTTTATTTGAGTGATATTTTTACAGAATAAATATGAAAAATTATAACGCGAAAACTGGAGGGTATACTTTGGTTGAAATGCTTTTTTATCTTTCCATTTTCGCTATTTTTTCGGTTGTGCTCATAAATGTTTTGATTGTGATGACGCGTTCTTTCAGGGAAACCGCGGTGTTTGCCGATTTAGTCAAAGGCTCCGCTATTATGGAGAGAATGGCAAGAGAGGTAAGCCAGTCCCCGGGCATTGTTTCTATTTCCAGTACCGATTTAAAACTCTACGTAGGCGATTTACCCACAGCTAATAACACGATTGAATTTTTACTTTCCGGCTCGGATGTTGTCTTGGAAGAGGATGATGTGGCGGTGGGCAATTTGAATTCCCCGAACGTCTCCGTGTCCAATCTTTTGTTTACAGAAATCACAACTACAGAAGGCAAAGCGGTTAAAATTGAGTATACCATTTCCTCCAATCGGGATCCCCAAGCCCGCGTTTATAATTTTTACGATACTGTGATTCTGCGGGGTATTTATTAAAATAAAAAATGCGTATTCATCAAATACAAAAAAATAAAGGACAAGCGATGCTCATTTCTATGGTCTTTTTGCTTTTTATCACACTCGCAATTATTGCCGGATTGGTAGGTCCTTCGGTGCGCGAATTTAAAGTTGCGAATGACTATATTCGTTCTCGGCAGAGTCTTTATTTATCCGAGTCCGGGGTAGAGGATTCCTATTATAGATTGAAAAATAGTATAAAAGTTGATGATATAGAAGAAATCAATCTTAATGGCCATACTGCCAAGACCACAATTGTAGAGGGCTATAATGAACGCACAATTACATCTGTTGGAGATGTTGTGAATAGAGAGAGAACGACTGAGCTTTTAGTTCTTGCTGGAACTGGCGTGTCGTTCAGCTATGGGGTACAGGTTGGTATAGGAGGAATGACCATTGGCAATGGGGCTTCTGTCGCGGGCAGTGTTTATTCCAATGGTTCTATAATTGGTACTGGTAGCGCCTGGATCAAGGGTACTGCCGCCTCTGCGAATTCTGCAGATCTTTATGCAGATCAGTCTAATGGTTCGGGGACCCCGGCTTACGATATTGTTTTTGCAAACACTAATGATACCGAAGATTTTGCTCAAAGTTTCGAGGTTTCCGAGACCGGTCAGCTTAATAAGGTTAAACTCTATTTAAAAAAAGTGGGGACTCCAGGCAATTTAACCGTTCGATTGATGTCAGATTCTTCGGGGAACCCAAGTGGCACTACTTTAACTTCTGGCCCCTTGTCGTCCTCTTTAGTTTCCACAAATTATGGTTGGGTGGAAGTCCCTCTTTCTTCTTATGAAGAGTTAGAGGTTGAGGCCACTTACTGGATAGTAATTGATGGCAGTGCCAATGCGAGCAAATATTACATTATAGGTGTCAATGACGATGGTTATGAAGACGGCATTGGCAAGATTGGTAATGTTTCAGGAACTTGGAATAACACTTCCCCTTCGGGACTTGATGGTTTTTTTGAGCTTTACCTAGGAGGAGTTACTGGACTCATAGAGGGAGTTCATGTAGGGGATTTAGGTGAAGGCGATGCTTATGCTCATGCAGTTAATAATTCCAAGATTGAAGGTAATAATTTTTGTCAGATAGGAGAGGGTAACGTCGATGAAAATAACGATGATTTACCTTGCAACACTTCTGTTCAAGACCCCTCAGCAATTCCAATGCCGATTTCGGATCAAAATATTTTAGATTGGAAAACCGAAGCTGAAGCTGGAGGAGTTCACACTGGGGATTTTATTTTAGATAGCGGTTCAGATTCTATTGAGGCAATAAAAATTACCGGCAATCTTGTGGTTAGAAATCCAGGCACGGCTCTAACTATTAATGGTCATGTTTGGGTAGAGGGTAATTTAGTGGTGAGCAATAATTCCGATATTAACCTGTCTCCTAGTTATCAAAGTTCTGAAGGAGTGATTGTGGTAGATGGTACCGTAGATATAAATCAAAACGCGGAGTTTGGTAATTCAGGAGTGGCCGGAAGTTATATAATGGTTTTATCTACTTCTATTTCAACTTCTGCAATTAATTTAGAAAATAATGCCGGAGCTGTGATTCTCTATGCGGCTAATGGTACAGTTAATTTAAGTCCCGGAGGTGATGCTAAGGCTCTAAATGGCAAGTATATAAATATTCAAAATAACGCCAATGTAACTTACGAAACCGGTTTAGCTAACTCTAATTTCGTTAATGGCCCTTCTGGGGGTTGGGATATTGTAGGCTGGAAAGAGATAGAATAATTTATGTTATAGTGTAAGACATATGCGCAAGCGAAAAATTATAATCGGCAATTGGAAAATGAATCCCGAGAGTGCCAAACTGGCGGAAACTTTGTATAAAAATATAATAAAAGGTAAATTTTCCGCGCAAAATACAGATGTAGTTATTTGTCCGCCTTATGTATTTTTGGGAAGACTAAAAAAAATATCAAAGAAAATACAGCTAGGTGTTCAAAATATCTCAAAAGAAGAAAGAGGTCCTTTTACAGGTGAAATATCTGCAGAAATGGCTTATGATGTGGGTGCGAGGTATGCGATACTGGGGCATTCGGAGCGTAGAACCATGGGGGAGACGGATAGGGATGTGAACAAAAAAATAAAACTTGCTCTATCTGCCGGGCTTGTCCCTATCCTCTGTGTGGGGGAGAGTTCGCGAGAGGGCGGTCATGAGTACTTTAGTATTATAAAAAAGCAAATTAGCGAGTGCATGACGGGAGTAAACAAAAATTCGGTCTCTAAAACAATAATTGCCTACGAACCGGTCTGGGCGCTCTCCAGCACAGCGAATCGACATGATTTTGCTCCTCCTGAATTTTTAGAAATCAAAATTTTTATTAAGAAAGTCCTCTCCGATATGTTCGGAGCAAAGACCGAACTGCCGAGAATTATTTATGGCGGTTCTGTGAGACCCGATAATGCTTTGGAATTTCTAAGAGATGGCCAAGCCGACGGACTTCTCCCCGGGAAAGATTCTCTGGACCCAAAAAAGTTTTTAGAAATTATTAAAATCGCGAATTCCCTTGAAAAGCATTAGGAGTTTGAAAAATTTAAAAGGCAAAAGAGTTATCGTGCGAGTAGATTTCAATGTGCCGATAAAAGGGGGCAAAGTGGAGGATGATTTTAAAATAAAAAAAACATTGCCTACAATAAATTTCTTATTGAAAAAAGGAGTAAAAAAAATAGTTTTAATTACGCATTTGGGTAGAGACGGAAGTGCCAGTTTAGAGCCTGTAATTAAAAGGTTTTTTAACATTTCTAAAATTTCCAAAGAAAAAGTGGAATTTTTTAAGAATATCCGCAAGTTTTCTGGCGAAGAGAAAAATGATTTAGTCTTTGCGAAAAAACTCGCAGGATTAGGTGATATTTATGTTAATGACGCCTTTCCGGTTTCTCATAGAGCTCATGCTTCAGTTGTTGGTATTCCCAAGTATCTACCTTCTTATGCAGGGCTCCAATTGGAAGAAGAAATAAAGAATTTATCTTTGGTTTTCAAAAAGACCAAGCACCCCTTTTTGTTTATTTTAGGCGGAGCGAAATTTTCTACTAAAATGCCCTTGATTCAGAAATATTTGAAAATCGCAGACTTTATATTTATAGGTGGAGCGCTGGCAAATGATTTTTTGAAAGCCGGGGGCTATGAAGTGGGCAAATCCTTAACAGACGGCAAAGATTATGGGATTAAAAAAATTGTCAATAATAAAAAGATAATCTTACCGGTTGATGTGGTTGTAAAAAAGGGTAAAAAATTCTTGAATAAGAAAGTGGATGAAGTGAAGGGGGATGAAATAATTCTGGACGTCGGCAAGAATTCAGTAAAAATACTGAATGAATATGTAAAAAAATCTAAATTGATACTTTGGAATGGACCATTAGGAAAATATGAGGCTAGTGGAAGCAAGGCCACCAAAGAAGTTTTAAAAGCCGTTGCCAAATCAAAAGCAGTCAGTATTATTGGAGGAGGCGATACAGTTTCTTTGATTTCTCTCTTGAAAATGGAGAAAAAATTTACTTTTGTTTCTACCGGTGGCGGAGCCACACTTGATTTTCTTGCCAAAGGCACACTCCCAGCGCTTAAAGCTTTGCAATAATTTTTTGCGCTATCTCTTCTTTCTCTCCGTCTTTGTATCCTCTCTTGCCATGCCAGAGTTCAAAGCCATCGTTTGTAAAACGCGGAATTACATGGATGTGGGAGTGAAATACCACTTGTCCTGCCGCAAAATTGTTGTTCATGGTGACGTTTACTCCTTCAGCATCAAGCGCTTTTAGCGCAATGCTTACTTTTTTTGCTGTTTTCATCATATGAGCCATTACCTCTTCCGGAGTTTCATAAATATTTGGAAAATGTTCTTTGGATATTACCAGAGTATGACCCAGATTTACCGGCGCGATATCCAAAAAAGCAAAAGTTTCCTCATCTTCATAGATTTTGTTTGAGGGGATATCACCCTTTACGATTTTGCAGAAAATACAATCATTTTCCATACTCAAACATTATACTAAACTATGTTAAAATTGTCCTTATGCATCAGTATGAAGAGTTTTTACGGGATTTGCTTGCCAAAAGGGGTATCTCAAGTGAAAAAGAAGCCGATATTTTTTTAAATCCCGATTATGAACGGGACCTATATGACCCCTACCTCATGCGTGACATGGAGCGTGCCTGTGTGCGTCTGTATGAGGCGATAGATAATGATGAGAAAGTGATGATTTACGCGGACTACGATTGCGATGGTATTCCGGGGGCGGTGGTGCTTGAAGGTTTATTCAAATTATGTAATTTCAAAAATTACGAGATATATATTCCAGGGCGCAACAACGAGGGTTATGGGCTCAACATGGAAGCGATAGAAGAGTTTAAAGAAAAAGGAGTAAAACTTTTAATAACGATAGATCTAGGTATTACTGCAGTTCTGGAAGTGGCGCAAGCGCAAGTGTATGGCATGGATGTGATTATCACTGACCACCACTTGCCAAAAGAAACTCTCCCTCGCGCATATGCAATTCTTAATCCTAAAGTGGATGAGTATCCGGAGAAGATGCTCTGTGGCGCTGGTGTGGTCTTTAAGTTCGTGCAAGGTTTCATAAAAAAATATAAAGAATATTTTAAAATTAAAAAGGGCGCCGAAAAATGGATGCTAGACATGGTAGGACTCGCCACACTCTCGGACATGGTGCCACTTCTCGGTGAGAACCGCGCGCTTGCTTATTATGGGCTCAAAGTTTTACAAAAGTCTCGCCGGCCGGGACTGCAGAAACTTCTAGCAAAAATGAATATAGAGCAGAAATATCTTACCGAGGACGATGTCGGCTTTATGCTAACTCCACGGCTCAATGCCGCTTCTCGGATGGACGACCCTCGGCGGGCGTATGAATTGCTTGCAACCGTTGACGAAGCGGAAGCAGGAGCGCTAGCGGATCATTTATCTAAAATAAACGATGAGCGAAAATATATCGTGGCCAACATCATGCGGGATGTTAAAAAAACTTTTGAAAAAAGAGAAATGCGGGAGGTGGTGGTTGTGGGCAATCCCTCTTGGCGCGTGGGCGTATTGGGGCTGGTTGCTGGGAAAATAAGCGATGAATATCAAAAGCCGGTGTTTGTCTGGGGCAAAGATGAGAATGACGCTATCAAGGGCTCTTGCCGGAGTGATGGGTCCGTGTCTCTCGTTGAGCTCATGACGGAGAGTTCTGAATTTTTTCTAGAATATGGCGGGCACGAATTGGCAGGAGGTTTTACTGTGCATAGCGAGAAAATTCATTTTTTGGAAGAGAATCTTTCTTCTTCGTTTGAAAAAGTAAAAAAAGAAAAATTCGGAAAAGACGCGAATTATGATTTAAAGGAAAATTTAGAAGTAGTGAATATGAAAAACTGGCGTGAGATTGAAAAGATGGCGCCATTTGGCATGGAGAATCCCAAACCGGTTTTTCTTTTTGAGAATGTGAAAATAGAAAAAATAAAAAAGTTTGGCAAAAACGGCTCGGGGGAACATTTAGAAATTATTTTTTCAGACGGCAAAGAAAAAGAAGTGAAGGCCATTTCTTTTTTTTCAGGGCTGGATTCTTTTGATATTTCTTTAACCGAGGGAAATTTAGTAAATCTGCTTGCCACTTTTGACCTGTCCCGCTTCGGCTGGCGCGAAGAGCTTCGCTTGCGCATAGTTAGTATAACCCCGTAGTGAATTTTGATAATGCGCAAAGCGCGCCCTTAGGGCTTTATCAAAATCTACTACGGGGTATAATGAAAAACAATGAAAAATAAAATCAAAATTTACACTGATGGGTCAGCAAGAGGCAATCCTGGTCCTGCGGGGTGGGGGGCTGTCATTTTACTAGAGCAAAATAACAAGTTGAAAGTTAAAAGTGGAAAGTTGAAAGTGATAGAAATAGGGGGCAGAAGCGCACATTCGACGAATAATCAGATGGAGCTAACCGCGCCGATTGAGGCCTTAAAGTATTTAAAGAAACATAAAAAAAGTGGGAGTATTGAAATTCATTCTGATTCCAAATATGTGATTACAGGGATAAATGAGTGGATACATAATTGGCTCCGAAACAATTGGAGAAATGCGAACAAGAAGCCAGTTCTAAACAAAGACTTATGGCTAGAGCTTCATGAATTAAACTCTGCGCTTGGGCCAGTCTGGCACTATGTGGAAGGTCACAGTGGGCATGAACACAACGATCGCGCAGATGTCATCGCCACTTCTTTTGCCGACGGCGAGCCCGCGATATAAGGCTTAATCTAGAACGAGGGAATTTACAATTCGTCAGGTTTGACTTTTTGTCAATATTACTGTATTGTTAATATGAATTTTTTTTCTTCACGTTCTTTTTAATTTCATTTTTATGAAAAAGCTAAAGTTGTTCTTGCTTTTACTGCCACTACTGCCACTACTGGCAGTCCTTTCGTGCAGAAAAGAGTCTGACCTAGGTCAGACATCGTTTTCGTATGTAGTGAAAGCCCAGAGTGATCTAAAAACTAGATCTAATGGGTTTTGCTACACAGAAACATTCCAAGGGGGGAAGGGATTAAATGGCGAACCTTTCGAGTGTGCCGGAGATCTGACTCTTGATTGGATTAAGCTGTACAATGGTACAGTCCTTAATTATGGCATCGAGGTTCTGACCGACAAAGAACCGAATTTAACCAACGAAATTGCTTTTTGTCAGGCTGTTCAAGCCGATCTGGATGCGTTAGGTTTTTGTTCTGTAGTAGGGTTGAAGGCCGAATGGGTTCCTGTTACTTGGTTTGACCCTCCAAATATCACTGGATGGATGAGCCGATTCTTCTTATGCGTAACATATAATGATGATGGTGGTCCATACATGGAGTCAATGCAGTTTAGTGTTGACTATAATTGTCCTGAGCCATCATTACATTATGTAAGCTCCGAAGATTTCGTATATATTCAGGACCATGAGTGTGAGTTGGATTACTACGACTACTATGCTACTTGTGAAATTCAAGAGAACCCTTGTTCGTACATCCCAGAAGAAGGGAACTTTTATGAGAGTTCAGGTGACACACTTCGTAGCATGTCTGGTTGGTTTGTGGATGTATATTTAGATCAAGTACTCTTGAGCAATGGCCAAACATCTGAAAATGATATTTGGTTTATGCAAGACGGAATGGTTCATCCTCAGGCATCTACCCTTTTTGCAGAGGGTTCGGGGGATCCAGTTTGCGAACACTATCCTAATCTGGATTTTGATTCCCGAGCTACAGTCCAGTTCGCTCAAGGGACGTTATATCTGTATCTACACCTCTGTATTGGAGAGGTACCGTACTCGGTTATAACCGAGTATACGGTTAAAGTCAGGAGTTCTCATAGTTTTCCAACTTTCACATCTTATACTATCCAGGTCGCTGAATATCCTCAGTGTTTATCTGCAGGGTATTCGGCTCAGATAATCGGTTGTTCCAATTAGAAAATTCGGACAACTTAACCACGTATACCGCTAGGCGCAGAAATGTGTCTAGCTTTTTTTATTTCTTTTACGGAGTATTATGATGATATACTTTTAGAGTGCGAGAAAAGATATTTTACTCTATTTCGTTCGGTTTTATTTTCGGAGTTTTAATACGGTCTTTTGTATTTGTAAATTTTTATATTGCTCTTTTTCTAGGCGCGCTTGCGATCGGGCTTTTTTTATTTTTTACTTTTGTCTCAAGAAATAGATGGGGAATTGTTACCTCTGTATTTTTGATAGCTTTAAGTCTAGGAATTTTAAGATTTGATGCGAGAGATACGTTCGCGTCTGCGTTTTTTGAAAATCAAGTAGGCAAAGAAGTTTCCTTTGTAGGGACCATTATAGACGAGCCGGATGAGAGGCAAGAGAACCAAAAATTGAATATCAAAATAAAACAAGAGAAAGAAGAAGTAGAAATTTTAGCCACCTTGGATTTCTCGGAGCGTTATTTATATGGCGACGAAGTCAAAGTCGAAGGTGTGCTAGAGAGGTCAGAGAATTTTCTGACCGACCAAGGTAAAGTTTTTGATTATATAAATTATCTACGCAAAGACAGGATAGAGTTTGTGATGTATTATCCGGAGGTTCGGATTTTGTCTCGCGGAGGAGGAAGCGCTATCAGGCGCGCGCTTTTTTCGGTCAAGAATGCTTTTCTAGAGCACATAGACGCGAATATTAAAGTTCCGGAGAGTTTGCTTTTGGGTGGGCTCATTCTCGGCGAGCGGGGAGCTTTTAGCGAGGAGCTTCGACAGCAATTCATAGATACCGGCACGATTCACATAGTGGCGCTCTCCGGCTACAACGTCACCATCGTCGCGGAATGGTTTATAAAGTTTTTTGAATTTTTACCGGGAGTCATGAGTATTTGGGCGGGGATTTTGGCAATATTTCTTTTTGTGCTCATGACCGGCGCGCCCGCGACCGCGGTGCGCGCCGGGGTGATGGCGGTCTTGGCGCTCATCGCTCGTGCCACTGGGCGTAATTACGATGTGGCGCGGGCGCTCATACTTGCCGGCGTTTTGATGGTTATTATTAATCCGATGATACTCCGCTACGACGCGTCTTTTCAGCTTTCTTTCATTGCAACCGTGGCGGTGATATTTTTGGCGCCGAAGTTTATGAAATATTTTCAGTGGGTGCCGAAGAGTTTTGGACTGCGCGATGTCGTCGCGGTCACTTGCGCCGCTTATATTTTTGTCTTGCCGATGATTTTATACAAAATGGGTAATCTCTCGCTCACGGCTTTACCTGCGAATATTTTGATTTTGCCTTTCATCCCAGCGACTATGCTCCTCGGATTTTTCACGGGGCTCGCGGGAATAGTCTGGTACGCGCTTGCAGTGCCCTTTGGTTTTCTCTCGTCTATCCTCCTTGGCTATGAACTTTGGGTAGTGGACATTCTCTCTAGTTTTTCATTTTCGTCTTTCACCATTCCAAACTTTCCACTTATCTTAACCCTCGCAATTTACGCGTATTTTATTTATCGCCTGTTTGGGCGGAATATTAAAAAGTTTTTCAGATTTGAAGAATAGTTTACTTTTTACCCCTTTAGGACTATATTGTTTATTGAATATCCTATTTCTTCACAAGAAAATTTCTTCGTCATGAAAAAAATAAATCAGTTTTATTTTGTTCTTGTGTCTTGCTTAGCATCTTATTTTTCTTTTTCCTTATATGTGGGGAATTGGGCGGATGCCCTGATTAGTTTTCTAATTGGGTTTGGGATGACGTGTATCTTTGGAATTATCACGGAGTTGATTCCCAAGATAAGAAAAATTTTCAAATTAGATATTACCTCCGTTGAGTACGGAGAAAAAGAAATTTAAACGCTAGGTGTACCCACATACACCTAGCGTTTTTTATTTTATCTAGCGAAGAGCAAATATGAATTTATTTATATATTGTCCGAGCGAAGGTAAAATATTGTAATCAATATTTTGTTGCTTCTAAATAATTTTTTTCAATAATTTCCCAGTTCAAATTTTCAAAAAATGCTTCCACGTATTTTTTCTTTTCTGACGTAGGGTAGTCATAGACAAAAGCGTGTTCCCACATATCAATGCCAAGTATCCATTGTAGTCCATTTAATTGTCCCAAGTGTTGTTCATCTATCCAACCGTGCACCAATTGGTCTGTCTTTTTATCATAGTAGAGCACTGCCCAGCCAATGCCTCGGGTGAGGGCGATGGCTTTGAAACCTTGGAGCCATATTTCAAAAGACGGCGCTTGGCTTTCTATTTTTTTCTTGAGCAGAGAGCCTTCCGGCAGAGGTTTTGCGCTTCCTTCAAGGGAAGAGAAATAATATTCGTGATTGCGCATGCCATTAAACTCAAACGAAAATCTCCTTTGTAGTTCACCCAAGACGTAAGCGTTTTTCTCGGAGTCTGCCATATACTCGGCGATTTTGTCTAGAATCAGGTTTGTGAACTTTACATATCCAGCATAGAGCTTTAAATGCTCCTCAATATTTTTAGTAGAAATACCCTTAAGTTCTGGAATGTTAAATTTTTTCTCCTCAAACTTTTGCATGTTATTATTATAGCATGTTTAAAGGATGGAAAAAATATTGGCTTTTGATACTTGTATTTTTCCTTCTATTTCTCGTTATTTTTATATTTTATGCCGATTCTCGGGCCTCTAGGGGAATGCTTACTTTGGCGATGCTAAACGTCGGCCAAGGAGATGCTATTTTCATAGAGTCGCCCTCGGGTACCCAGGTTCTTTTTGATGTCGGTCCTCCGCGTAAAATTTTAGGCGAGCTCTCGCGCGTGATGCCCCCTTTTGACCGCACGATTGATGCGGTGGTGATAACCAATCCCGACCAAGACCACATCGGCGGGTTTATGGATATTTTAAAAGTTTATAAAGTAGGGCAAGTCTTTGAAGCGGGGACTTTCAACGACTCTCGGACTTATCAAAATCTGAAAGAAAAAATAAAAACAGAAAATATTGGAAACTTTTTGGCCAAGCGAGGAATGCGCATGCATTTGGGTGGAGGCGCAGTGATAGATATTTTATTTCCCGACCGCGATGTCTCGGATTGGACGACCAACGACGGTTCGGTGGTGGCGATTCTTTCTTATGGCGAGACTTCGGTAATGCTCACGGGCGACGCTACTAGCGAGACGGAGAAAATAGTTTTGGCTGGAAATTCTGCTGGAGCGCTTGATGTGGATATTTTGAAAGTTGGGCACCATGGGTCCAAAACTTCAACCAGTGAAAATTTTATAAAAACGATAACTCCAGAGTATGCGCTTATCTCTTCTGACGGGGGAGAAAAGTATGGTCATCCACATCAGGAAGTTTTAGACACTCTGGAAAATTTTGACGTAAAAATTTTAAGAACTGATTTGTTGGGCACGATTATTGTAAAGTCCGACGGCAAAGGAGAGACTTTTTCTTTTTTAAAATAAATAAATTTTAAAACTCGTTGAAGTCGTAACTTTTTAGAGACATTGCGCAGGCGGGTAGCCGAGCATAGCAATTCCGCACTAGCGGAATATGTGTGTCGATAAGAAGTTATGACGAGGAAGAGTTTTAAGTAATGTAGTACTCATGATACAATAACAAAATGAAAGACAAGAAAGTAGGAGAACTCATTAAAGGCGAGGCTCTGCGCCAAAAAGAAGGGCTCGAGCTTATTCCGTCGGAAAACTATGTTTCCCAAGATGTTTTGGAAGCCAATGGCTCTGTTTTTACTAACAAATATTCCGAAGGCTACCCCGGCCGACGCTACTACGGTGGGCAGGAGTGGACTGACAAAGTGGAGCGTCTAGCCATTGAGCGGGCGTGCAAACTTTTTAAATGCAAATTTGCGAACGTGCAAGCGCACTCCGGAGCGCCGGCGAATCTGGCGGTATATTCGGCACTTCTCTCTCCGGGTGACACAGTGCTCGGTATGGATCTCTCTCATGGTGGGCACTTGACGCATGGGCACCCGATGACCCTACCTGCGAAAATTTATAAATTTGTCACTTATAAAATGAAAAATCCGGACACAGGAGAAATAGATTATGAGGATATGCGGAGAGTGGCTCAAGAGACAAAGCCAAAATTAATTATCGCTGGATTTTCTGCGTATTCTAGAACTTTGAATTACAAGAAATTCGTAGAAATTGCGCATGAAGTCGGCGCTATCACTATGGCGGACATGGCGCATATTGCCGGGCTTATCGCTGCCGGAGTTTTGAGGAATCCTTTTGATGATGGCTTTGATATTATCACAAGCACTACGCACAAGACTCTGCGGGGTCCGCGAGGCGGGATAATTCTTACTCGCGAAAGTGAAGAGATTGCCAAGAAAATAGATAAAGCTATTTTCCCCGGTATTCAAGGCGGTCCGCATATGCACTCTATCGCTGCCAAAGCTGTGGCTTTCGGGGAAGCCATGACGCCAAAGTATAAAAAGTATGCCATGCAAATATTGAAAAATGCCAAAGCCATGGAAAAAGTTTTAAAGAAAAATAATATTCGGATGATAGGCGGGGGGACGGACAATCATCTGATTTTAGCGGACGTTTTTGGTTCGCTTGGGGTTACGGGCAAAGAGGCGCAGACAGTGCTCGACGAAGTGGGTATGACTCTCAATATGAACTCCATTGCAGGAGATACAAGGAAGCCCTTAGACCCCTCCGGTATTCGCTTTGGTACGCCAGCTATCACCACCCGCGGATTTAAAGAGCGCGAATGCGCCCTCGTCGCCGAGCTTATGATTGAGACTCTGAAAAACAAAGACGATAAAAAGAAAAAAGAAGAAATCAGAAAGAAAATTAAAACATTAGCCAAAAAGTTTCCGATACCAAAGTATTTTGTATAGACTATGGACCTTCAAGTCGGGGTAAAAATTTTTTTAAAAAACAAAGATAATAAATATCTTACAATTTGTCGTTCTCCAGAAAAATATACAGATGTTCCGAAACATTGGGATTTTCCGGGCGGAAGGATAAATCCCGGCACAAGTTTACTTGAAAACTTAAAAAGGGAAGTTATGGAAGAAACTGGATTGCAAATTAAAGGCGAACCAAACCTTATTACTGCGCAAGATATCATAAGACCACATAAGCATATTGTTCGTTTGACGTATGTGGGTTTTGCAGACGGAGAAGTAATGTTGAGCGATGAACATTTAGATTTTAAGTGGCTGACGCTTTCCGAACTAAAAAATTTAGAGCCGATGGATAAGTATTTTAAAGAAGTCTTAGAAAAGTTTAAAGTCGGAATAAAATGGACGAATTAGAGAAATACAAAAAATTATTAGAGGATAAAATTCATAAAATGTTTCGGAAAGACAGTACGGGGCATGACCTTTATCATTTAAACAGAGTTTATAATCTTGCTTTACATCTCCAAGAAAAAGAAGGCGGAGACAGGTTGGTTATAGGAATTTCTGCTTTTCTTCACGACGTGCATAGAATTATGGAGAAAGAAACGGGTAAATTTTGCCCGCCCAAAGATTCTTTGCCGATTATTTCTAAGCTTTTAGAAGAAGTTTCTTTTCCAAAAGAAAAAATAGATAATGTTCTCCACTGCATTGAATTCCATGAAGAATACAATTTCTCCAAAGAAGGAAAAACCGTTTCAGATATTGAAACTCTAATTTTACAAGATACCGACAATCTAGACGCTATCGGAGCGATAGGTATAGGTAGAACTTTCACTTTCGGAGGAAGCCACAATGTCCCAATGTGGATTCCAGAGCGTCCGTTTGACCGAGAATATTTTGACGAATCAAAGAAAGACTCCTCAACTCTGCATCATTTTCATTCGAAACTTATAAAACTCAAAGACAACATGAATACGGAAACAGGTAAAAAGATGGCCCAAGCGAGACATGAGTATATGCTAGGTTTTATCAAACAATTTATTAGCGAATGGAAAGGGGAAGTTTAATTTTTAACGACTTTAGTTAAATAAAGTTTTATGGACGAAGAAAAAATAACAAAAGTTGGGGTTGGGGTAATGATACTCAAAGACGGGAAAGTTTTATTAGGGAAGCGTAAAAGTTTACACGGGGAAGGTCAGTACTCGCCTCCTGGTGGGCACTTAGAGCACCTAGAGGGGTTTGAGGATGCTGTAAGACGGGAGGTAATGGAAGAGTGCGGAGTGAAAATCAAAAATATAAAATTTGTACATGTGGCCAATATCATGCACTATGCGCCTAAACACTATATGAATATCTTTTTCAGTGCAGATTGGGATAGTGGAGAGCCAGAAGTGCTAGAACCAAAGAAATGTGAAAGCTGGGATTGGTATGATTTGGATAATTTACCCGAACCATTGTTTTTACAAACAAAACTCGGCATAGAAAATTACAAATCCGGGAATCATTATAATGATAAAGTGGGGTAAAATATGACTAAAGAAAATAAAATCGCGATTGATGTAGTTTTGCTTCTTCCAAAAAAGGTGGTGGATATTTGTGTAAAAGTTAATAATAAGTTGTCTTTGCAAAGCGATTATCCTAAGTTTGAAGATGGGTATAATCCTCATATAACCCTAGGAATGGGAATCATTAAGATATCTCAAGTTCCAGATTTAAAACGAAAGCTTTCAGGTGCTATTCAAGAATTTAGGCCAATTACTCTTTCTATAGACAATATATCTGGTGGCAGGATGAATTTATTTGGAATCAGTAAAACAGAAGAGCTATTAAATCTTCACGAAAAAATTATGGGGGTGCTAGAGCCAATTGTCACTTATGATTCTTCGGCGGATAAATTTTCTGGTCTCAACCCGCCTAATGAAATATCTATAGGATGGGTTAGGGATTATAAAACCAAGCACAGCAAGGCAAAAAGTTATGACCCGCACATAACTCTAGGTATAGGCAAAATTTCTACGGAGATAAATTTTCCTATAGAATTCACTGTAAACCAAATAGGTCTTTTTCATTTGAGTTATTATTGTACCTGTAAAAATGAGCTTGCGAGATTTGTGTTATCATAAATATATGAACTTTAAAGATAAGGTAATTCTAATAACTGGGTCTTCAAGTGGGATTGGACATGCGACAGCGCTAAAGGCAAAAGAATATGGGGCTACTGTTGTGATTCACGGTAAGCAGATGACTCCGGAACTTCAAAGTTTTGCAAAAGAGCTAGGTGATTTTGCTGTTTCTTTTGATGTGACGGACAAGGAGGCTGTAAAAGCTGGCGTAGATGAAGTGATAAAAAAATATGGAAGGATAGATGCCCTAATCAATTGTGTAGGTATTCCAAAACGCGTGCCTTTTATGGAGAGTGTGGATGAAGACTGGTTGGATGTTTTCCGAGTGAATGTTTTAGGCATAGTCCATGTCTGCCAAGAAGTAATACCTCATATGCAAAGCAAGAAATATGGGAGGATTGTGAATATCGCTTCAGTTCGCGCACATGATGACAAGGTAAGTGTTTGGGGGATGCCTTATAGTATTACCAAAGCCGCAGTTAAATCCCTTTCTGCCGGGCTTGCGAAACAATATGCTCCGCATATTGCCGTAAATTCTATTTCTCCCGGATACACAAATACAGCTTTTGCCAAAACTTGGAGTGAAGAAACTTGGAAACACGTAAAAAATGTTTTAATTGGCAGAATTGGTGAGCCTCACGAGATAGCCGAAGCTATACTTTTCCTTGCAAGTGACAATGCAAGTTTCATTACCGGAACGGATTTAATAGTTGATGGTGGGTTAATGAAATCAGTAGCTGAATAGAAAGATTATCTATATGAAAAATAAAAAATTTAACAAGTCAAAAACTCACTATCCAGGGAAACTCGTTGTAATAGACGGCACGGACGGGTCGGGAAAAGCGACGCAGGTGGAAATGTTGCGTAAACGGCTGGCGAGGGACGGTCACAAAGTGAGAACCATAGACTTTCCGAGGTATTACAAAAATTTTTTCGGCCGGTTCATTGCCCACTGCCTTTCCGAGCAATACTATAATTGGACCAGCATCCACCCCAAAATCGCCTCCATCGCTTACGCCGCCGACCGCTACGAGTCTAAAGAGCAAATGGAGAAGTGGCTCGAGAAGGGCTACATAGTCCTCGCCGACCGCTACGTGAGTTCAAACCAAATCCATCAAGGCGGTAAAATCAAGGACGACACCAAACGCGTGCTTTTTATAGAATGGCTCAACGAAATGGAATACAAAACTTTCAAATTGCCGAAGCCCAACGCGACTCTTTACCTATCCTTGCCCACGGAGCTCGCCTTGAAATTAATCAGAGAGCGCAACACCCGCATGAAAAGGGAGTACCTAAAGAGGCACCGAGATGTGCACGAGAGTGATGTGAATTTTTTAGTCAATTCCCGCAAAAGCGCGCTTTGGCTCGCTGGCAGAGAGAAAAACTGGGTGAAAATAGACTGCGCGCCCGAGGGCGAGATTCTATCCCGCGAGGAGGTTCACAAAATGATTTATGAAAAAGTTAAAAAAATTTTAAAGAAATAATTTGAGAATTGAAACTGAAACAATACAGCAAATAAAAACAAAGTAATGCTGTCTACTTAATAGCAACACGTGTTTGCATTCGGTATACTATGATTTTATAATATAAATGCGATGAAAGTTATTGATAAAGAGTCTACGAAGGGCAAAATATTATATGCCCTAGGGATGGGCGTGGGTATTGCTGTTGCTCTTTCTAACCAGCGCACAAGTTTTGGTTTAACCCAGAGGTTGGTCAAAACCATTTTTGGTTTTCAGGAAGATAAAGATAAAATTAAAAGAGATCTGTACAGGTTGCGCAGGCAGAAATTGGTAGAAATCAAAAAAGTTGGCAAAAAACATCAGCTTGTTTTAACCGAAGATGGCAGAGAAATATACTTGCGATTTGATTATGAAAATTTAGGCCTTAAAAAAAGAAAAATCTGGGATCGTAGGTGGCGTATGATTTTATTTGATATACCGAACAAAATGACAAAAGCGCGAAATGCGTTTAGAGAAAAGATGCGAGAAATGGGTTGTGTGAAGTTTAACGATAGTGTTTGGGTGTATCCATATCCTTGCCAAGAGGAGATAGATTTTATAGCTAATTATTGGAAAGTGGGGAGATACGTACATTTTGCGGTTGTGTTACATATTACAAATGAAGATGAGCTGTGCAAGTACTTTAGAATATAGGATATATAAGATATATCAATATAATTATAATCATTACTCAATGGCAACACGTGTTGCCATTGAGTATACTTACTTTTAAACTTTGAGTGTGATAATATTTGTTTATGAGAATTCCGATTGTAAATGAACAGGATGAAGTTATAGGTTATAAGGAAAGAGATGAATGTGGTCCTGATGATATTATGCGTGTAAGTTTAATTTGGATAACCGATGAAAATGAAAATATTTTACTTCAACAAAGAAAGCTAACCAAAAAGAAAAATCCTGGAAAGTGGGGGCCGGCAGTTGCTGGCGGAGTAGAAGAAGGTGAGACTTATGAGAGTAATGCTTACAAAGAAATGGAAGAGGAGATAGGCTTAAAAGATGTACTCATTTATGAGTCAAATAAATTTTACGGCAAGACAAATGTTGGTAAAAGATTTTGTCAATTATATACCGCTCAGATTCAAAGGAGTACGCAGTTAATTCCAAAAGAAGATGAGGTTGAGCAGTTGAAATGGTTTTCTAAACAAGAGCTTGGTCAATATATTAAAGATAAACCTGATGATTTTGTTGGTCTTATGCAAGATTTAAAAGTTTTCTATAATATATAATATGCGAATCAAAGTTAAAAAATTAAAAGAAGATGCGAAATTGCCAACCAAGGGGCATCCGGGAGATGCGGGTTTCGATTTTTATGCTACAGAAACAGTAGTATTTAAACCCGGTAAACAAGAACGTGTTCACACAGGCGTGGCGATTGAAATTCCAGAAGGCCACGTCGGGCTTATTTGGGATAAATCTAGCATATCTTTTAACCTCGGACTAAAAGTTTTTGGCGGGGTGATAGATGCAGGTTATAGAGGAGAAATAATAATGTGTCTTCTCAACACTTCCAAAAAAGAAGTGATATTAGAAAAAGGACACAAAATCGCTCAA
>MFTO01000003.1 GCA_001786835.1 Candidatus Nomurabacteria bacterium RIFCSPHIGHO2_01_FULL_40_20
CTTCTTCTGTGACTTTTGGTGTTATTTGTGAGGTAGCGCTCTGTCTTTCTGTCACAGTACTGGTTTCGTTTGTCCTTATTTTCTGTTTTTCTTTTTCAATTTCTTCGAGCTCTTTGTAGATTTCTGCCAATCTTTTCTCCCCCGACTCTACGGTTCTTTGAAGTTCCTCTAAAGCTTTTTGGTCTTCTTTCGTCCACTTCTCAGCTTGGTTATTTTTTATTACAGTTTCTGTAGGCATTTTATTCTTTGAAAGTTACTTTAATTTGTCCATTTTGAATTTCCATTTTTTCAACCTCACTGGATGCTTCTTTTTCTATATAACTTTTCAGCAATTCTGAAATTTCTTTTAACTTTGGTTCAACCATTGATCTAACTTTACCAGTAGCAAGTCCAGCATCTATGTTGTAGTTTTTTAGATATATCCCTGAGCCTTTATTACCGAGAGTTGCGTTCATAATAACGTTGATAGAAATACCCTTTTTGGCTCTTAGTTTTGAGGAAACTATTATTTCATTGCCCCTACCTTCCACTTCCAAGTCTTTAATTTCTTTTACAGCTTCTTGAGACAAAAGTAAGCCAGTAATTCTATTTTTAATAAATTCAACTGAGTAAAACTTTTCGTTTTTAGTTTCCTTATTTTCAGTTGGAGATGTTGTTTTTTGTTTACCAAGTACTTCTTTTGGTCCGGTAAAAAAGCTTATTTTACGTCTAACTTTATTAATTATCTCTTTTTCCTCTTTTACAGGTTTTTCTTTGGGCTCTTCAACCAGCTCTGCGTCGCTAATCGTTAATCTTTCGTCTATCGGTTCAACTACTTCAGCGTTTACTGCTTCTGTTTCTACAGGAATTTCCTGAACAGATTTTTTCTCAATCTCTCGCCTTGCGAGTTCTGCCTTGATTTGAGCGATTCTTTCTTGGCTTGTTTGTACCTTTGCTTTGCGTTCTAGAAACTCGCGCTCTTTTTCCGTCGTCCATTCTTTTTCTTTGGCTCCTATTTGCGCAGGTTCATTCTTTTCCGCTTCCTCTGTTTTTGTCTTCATATTATCTACAGCATCAGAAATAAATTTCTCATATTTAGAAACTTCGCCTTTGACTGCTAGTCCTGGTTCTTTCTTGATTGGCTTTGGGTTAGAGATGATTGGTTTTACTTTTCTAGCTTTTTCTTCCTCAACTTTTCTTTGTCTCCATGCAAGTTCTTTACCTGCGTTTTTTGCTATTTTAGGGTCAGTTGAATTTAGAAAATCTTCTTCTTTCAGGTTTTTCACAATCCTTTTATCCGCAGGTGAATGCAATATCACATCTCTTATGTTGGCTGTACCCGGAGCCAACTTCTGAATATTTTTTGCTACCCCGCCGAAGCCTTTGTGTTTTGATTTTATATTAAAAAAACTGCCTTCCTTAAAACGGACAATTCCGTCAAAACCCATAGCAACCGCGCCTAGTTGATCTGAAGTGTGCGGGATATCATTTTCAAAAAATTCTCCACTTTCTTCATCTTTTAAGGTTGGGTAGTTATGGTAGACTATGTTGCCTATATTCGTGTTCTGTGTGTCAAATCCATGTAATTTTGTGTATCTTACGGCATTTTCAATGCCGTTTATGGTCTCAGCCGCCTCTTTCCTTTTTTCCTCACACAGTTCGGCGATGGTCTTAGTGACTTTTTCTCTTTTGAAGTAGCCGTTTTTTTGTTCAACATTTTCGAATATTTCAAATTTAGTTTTTCCTATTTCACCCCGCAGTTCTTCTTCGGTAAAAGGTCTAGAGGGGTCAACTTTACCCGATTCAAACAAATCAAGCAGAACTTCGAATGGTAGTTTTTCGGCTATGGCTTGTATGGAACGAGGCCATTTCTTCAAGAAATATTCTTTATCGAAAATCTTTTCTCCTTTTTCATTTTTTTTATCTACATAAGAAAGGTTGTCTATGCTGTTTACAGTCTTTACCATCTCTTTGAGCCATTTCGGTTCTTCTTTAAAGAGTTTGCCTTCCCGCATTATGTCATACACCATTTTTGAAGCAGAAGTATGGGCGTTAGAACCTTCTCCATGATGGTCAAGTTTTATAATTATAGATTTACCGTTTATTTTTATTTCAAGCCAAGAGTTGCCGACATCGAGAAAAACAACTACACCTTCCTTTTTATCGATTAAATCTTTCTCATCTCCGCCCTTAGGCACCAGCGAAAATATAGCACCCGGTGCGTATAAGTCATTGTTGTTCTTTTTTTTGCTCTCCCCTTCTGTTTCTGTAGTTTTTATTGGTCTTATGAATTTTCGGCTTAGATTTTGGAGCATAAAAAGGGCAAGTCGAGTATCTGGGTCAAGAGCAAAAGATAAATTTTTACTGCCTCTTCTTTCCTTGGCATGCACTACCACTTGATTTATAGGTAAGTTTCTAAAAACCCAAGCTATTTCGTTTACTTTCTCCTCATAAGTTTCTGCTTCCGGTCCGTCGTCCTTTGCTCCCTTTTCGAGTTTTTCAAATACCTGTTCGAATTTATCCAGGACTTTTAATAGTTGTTTACTGGGTTCTTTTTTTTTATCTTTTGAGTCAGTTTTATTTATGTAACTTGTTGTCCCACCCTTATATTCTCTTTCTCTTGAGCTTGCAATTAGTTCTTTTGTGTTTTTTATATCTTCTTTTCCCATATATTTTTTATCTAATTATAGGTTTTCTTAGCGCTAATTCCTAATTTTTTCGAAAGTTGCTCAAATTTTACACTATTTTTGTCTTTCTGTCAAATTTTGACTTTTCCACATACGGGTTGACCAGAGAGGTATTTTAGAGTACCCTATAAATACCCCCGTACAGAAGTATGACTTTGTTGTCCGAACGCGGTAATGACAGTAACCATCGTGAGAAATTTAAGCAGCACAATTTCGGTCGTCCTGTAATTCTATCCTTGTTTTACAAGGGTTGAAAGCAAATTCTCGCGATAAACAAGTTTGTTTTATAAAATCTCAATTTAAAATATTCAGCTATCTCTTGGCCTTTTCCCTATTGTTCGGGGGTTTTGTCGTTCCCGCTCGCGCAGAAGCCGGACTCCTTTCATCTATCTTTGGAACAGAGGTTTCGGCAAGCGCTGAAATACCAAGCAAGCCTGGGAATTCTCAAAACATAGCTTTACTTGAGTCAAATGTATCTACTCTAGCAATGATTGAGGATAAAAAAGATAAAAAGACAGCCACCAACGAGATAGAACAAGGCGTAGATGTGAACATTGTCTCTGAAAATGCCCTGCTCCCAGCCATCAGTCCGGTATCGGCGACTGACGGAATCGGAGGCGGGGATTTTTCTTTTGAGGAAGGGGTGGATATATATGTGGTCAGATCCGGAGATACTGTTGCAGGAATAGCTGAGATTTTTGAAATTACCTCGGACACCATATACTCTTTAAACGAAAAGAAAAAGGGGGACAAGGTAAAAGAAGGCGATGTCCTTTTGATTCCTAATTTTTCTGGAGTGGAACATACCGTTACTTCCGGCCAGACGCTTCAAGGGATAGCAAATTTATACAAAGTTTCCATAGATGATATTATTAGTGCAAATGATATAGGAGAAGGCGCAAAAATAGTCGTCGGAGAAAAATTGATGATTCCCGAAGGGCATATTTTAAATGAAACTAAACCAAAAACTTCTTCAGGTATAGCTAGAGGTAGTTCCAATATTCCTAGCGTCGCCGGTTATTTTATAAATCCAGTTCCAGGAAGTGTGAAATCTAGAGGAGTGAAAAAGGGACATGCGGGGGTTGATTTTGCAGCTCCGACAGGCACTCCGATTTTAGCAGCTGCTTCTGGAAAAATATTGAAAGCATCACTCGGATGGAACGGCGGTTACGGAAATATGGTTGTTATTGGGCATCCAAATGGCACAACTACTCTGTATGCACACATGTCTAAGATAATTGCCACAACTGGTGCTCAAGTTGCCCAAGGAGACACCATAGGTGCTGTCGGGTCTACTGGCAAATCAACTGGTTCTCATACTCACTTTGAAGTTAAAAACGCTAGAAATCCTTTCTAATTTATTCTACTAACGTAAGAGAAATCATTAGTAAAATTCCAAAAATCAAAGAGACGAATTGCAGAAGCGAATACCTCGCTTCTTTTGTTTTATGTAACTCCGGCATCAAGTCCGCCACAGCGATATAGATAAATCCTCCAGCGGCGATTGGCAAGAAGTATACAATAAAATTCTCTGACACATCCCCTAGGATGAGCGCAAATATTACTCCTGCAATAGCTAGAAGCGCTGATAAAAAGTTGAGCCAAAGCGCGCGCGCTTTGGTGTAGCCAGCATGCAGTAGCACCGCAAAATCCCCTATTTCTTGCGGTATTTCGTGCAAAATTACCGCGAGCGTCGTCGCGATACCGAGCGGAATGCTGACTAGAAAGCTTACCCCAATAATTACTCCATCAATAAAATTGTGCACTCCGTCGGAGAAGAGCACCAGCTTCCCTACCGGATGAATATGATTCTCCTCGGTGTCATCGCCGTGGTGGTGCCAGTGCAGAAATTTTTCCAAGATAAAGAAAAATAAAATTCCAGTGATAACCAAGATGCTTACCAAAAGAGGATTCCCTGCGTCCTCAAATGCTTCCGGTATCAAGTGGATGAACGCATCCCCCAAAAGCGCGCCGACCGCGAGACTAATGAAAACAAAAATATATTTTTTCAAAACTTCTTCACGAAGCGAAAGCGCGAAAACTCCCACTAGAGATATGAGACTCACTACCATGACACTTCCGAATGCATAAATGTAAGTTGTAAGCATATTTTGTGCGGGATAGGAGAATCGAACTCCTAACCACAGTTTGGAAAACTGTTATTTTACCATTAAACTAATCCCGCCTCCGCTAAAGCTACGGCGGGCAAGCCCGCTTTCACTTTTTACTTGTCGGGCCGCTGGGAATTGAACCCAGTCTAAATGGTCCCAAACCACTTGTACTACCGGTATACTACGGCCCGCCTCCGCTAAAGCTTCGGCGGGCAAGCCCGCTTACACTTTAGAACTTTTGGAGTATATCATAAGATGATATCACTTTCTACTTTTACTCTTGCTTTTTTATTTTGCAGGTCTAGAAAAACTACTACTAAATCCACTTGCCATTCCTTATCCTCGTATTTTGAGTGCCCCAATAGGTATGCTTGGATAACCCTAGAGAGACGTTTCAGTTTCCAAGGATGCATATTGTCTTCGGCTCGATAGTCGTCTAATTCTTTCACAGCAAGGTTTAGCCTCGATATGGCCTTTACTTCAACAAAATAAATTTTATTATCCTTTTCGGCCACAATGTCTATCTCTCCATACCTCTTGGTGTAATTTCTATCAAGAATGGCAAAACCATGTTTCATGAGAAACTTCACAGCAATGTTCTCACCAAGTTCCCCTATTTTTTGGCTATCAGATGTAAAAACTTTAGGCATATTTTCTAAGGTTTCCCGCCCGAACGTACCGTTCGGTACGGGCGGGCATGATTAACGTTTCACATGAAACTATTTACTTAAATCTATGTCTTTTATCATTATACCTTTATTTAACAACATATTTTGGTAAAATATCGCCTAAAAGACAAAATTTTTCAATGTCCTTTATCCACATACCAACATAGTTATCCACATATTTGTCCAATATCCTTGTGAATAAAGAGCTTACTAACGGACACAGTTTTCATTGTGCGGGCAAGGAGAATCGGACTCCTATTTACTGATTGGCAACCAGTCGTTTTACCACTAAACTATGCCCGCTTTTTAATCTAAAATGTTTTCTCATTATATTATTTTAGTATAATTTATGCAAATTTTATATTCGGAGAATTGTTGTATTCCGAAAACTTTTATGCTAATATTAACGAATAGTGAAAAAATGCTCAAGGTGTAAAATTGAAAAAAATATTGAAGAATTTAACTTTAAAAACAAGGCTATCGGACTAAGACAGTTACAATGCAAAGAATGTACTCGCTTATTAATTAAAAATCATTATAATAACAATCGAGAGTATTATTTATCGAAAGCAAAAAAACGTAATAAAATATTGCGTGACGAAATTAATAATTTCTTATTACGGTATTTATCGAAAAATCCCTGTATAGATTGTGGCGAATCAGATGTTACAGTTCTAGAATTTGACCATAAAGGATTGATACCCAAACTTAAGGCGGTTTCACATTTAAAAAGAGCTCAATTGCCCTTAAGTGTAATTCAAGATGAAATTGACAAATGTGAAGTTAGGTGTGCTAATTGTCACAGAAGGAGAACGGCGAAACAATTTAGATGGTATAAATTATCAACGCCCTTGTAGCTTAATGGATAGAGCACTGGTCTTCGGAACCAGCAATGGGGGTTCAATTCCCTCCAAGGGCACCAAAAGTCCAATGGACAACAATCTTAAAAACTTAATAGCAAAGATTCCAAAAGAAGTTTTAGATGCCTGCCTGCCGGTTCAAGTTAGGCAGGTAACAGAAACCTTAGAAAAAGCGGGTTTTGAGGCTTATCTGGTGGGTGGGTGTGTTCGCGATCTTGTGATGTCTAGAAGTCCGAAAGACTGGGATGTAACTACAAATGCCAAACCGGAGCAGATTATAGCCCTGTTTGAGAAAACTGTGTATGAAAACACCTTCGGGACTGTGGGAGTCTGTGTTTCACAAGAAACCTTAGATAAAAATGTTACTCATGAAACTTCTCAATCTCCTGATAACTTAAATCTGAAATCTGACAACTATCTCATAGTTGAAGTTACCCCATACCGATTAGAAGCAAAATACAGCGATTTTAGGCATCCAGACGAAGTAAAATTTAGCGATAAGCTGGAAGACGACCTTAAGAGACGTGATTTCACGATAAACGCTATGGCGCTGAACTCTAAAGGACATCTAACGGACATGTTCGGAGGTATAAAGGACATAGAGAGTAAAACATTACGGACAGTGGGGGAGGCGGATGAGAGATTTTCCGAAGATGCGCTTCGGATGTTGCGGGCAGTGCGCTTCGCTTGCCAACTTGATTTTTCTGTGTCGTATGAAGTAACGGAAAGTATTACTAAAAATTCGGACTTAATAAAAAATATTTCAGGTGAAAGAATTCGCGATGAATTTATAAAAATAATAATGTCCAAAAATCCGAGCGCTGGAATTTTAATGTTGCAAAAATTCGGACTCTTAAAAAATATAATTGCAGAGCTAGAAGAGGGGATAGGATGCGAGCAAGGAGGCGCGCATATTTATGACGTTTGGGAGCATCTTTTGATGGCGCTACAGCACTCTGCGGATAAGAACTGGCCTTTGATTATAAGGCTCTCTGCGCTTTTCCACGATATTGGTAAACCCAGAACTAGGCGTTTTGCCTCAACTGGCGCTCCTGCTCAGGTCCTCGGGTCGCAAGCTCAACCAGACCATTCGCAAGAGCGCCCAGTTTCCGCAAAAAAGATTTATACATTCTATGGGCATGAAGTGGTGGGCGCGCGGATGGCAGTGAGTATAATGGAGCGCTTAAAATTCTCACGGGAAGAAATAAATTTGGTGGAAAGTTTGGTGCGCAATCATATGTTTTTCTCGGACACAGAATTAATTACTCTCTCTGCTGTGCGGAGAATAATCACCAAAGTCGGTAAAGAAAATATTTGGAATTTGATGAATGTCCGAGAAGCGGACCGCGTGGGCATGAAGAAAAAAGAAGCGCCGTACAGACTGCGCAAATATTTTGCGATGATAGAAGAGGCGCTTCGTGACCCTATCTCTGTATCTCAATTAAAAATTGATGGGAATTATTTAATGAAAGAGTTAGAGATAAAACCCGGACCTCGCATGGGCTGGATTTTGAATGCGCTCTTAGAAGAAGTCCTAGACGATCCGACGAAAAATACTGTAGAGCACCTAACAGAGCTCGTAAAATCTCTAAATATGCTCGGCGACGGCGAACTCCGCGTCTTGGGCGAGCGTGGTAAAGAAAAGAAAGAAGAACTTGAAGTGCAGGAGATAGAGAAATTGCATACAAAACATGGGGTGCAGGGTCCGAAGCCAAAGGCGAAGTAGGAAAGACAATAAAATACCCCATAGGAATTTCCTATGGGGCGGGATCATTTTTGTGGAGAAAGCATAGTTACCACTTTGCTACAAATGTAGCTTCGAGTTTTGCCAGCAAACCTGTTTCGTCTGAAAATTCTGCGATGTAATTTCCCAAACTTTTTTCAGAGTTTAGATATTCAACCTTTGCCAACAAGTTTATTTCCTTATTTGGTTTAGTTACTTTCAGCGCTTTTACGGTTATTTCTGTTGCCAGAATTTTTTTACAACCCGATTCCCTTGAGAGAATATGAGCTGCGTTCCATGCGGCAAAAGTATGGTGTGCCACATTCACGTGATCCTTGCGGTCTGCAATGGTAACGTCCGCGAGAGGGAAAAGTACTTTTCCGACCAGCGTTTGGCAATCTTCTGAAACTTCTGCACTGGTTAGGTAATGCGGTCTCGGTGTATCTGTTAAGTCCGAACTTACTTGTTTCATTTTTTTTGTTTTTATGAAATTAATTTTCTTTGATGTGTTACAAGGACATAGGTATAGTGATTAATACCCTGTCTTTATACCCTTCTTCTGTTTTTCTTGCAATTTTTATTGAATCAATGATTTCATGAAATTTTTCCTCAGACGGCTGGCCTAGACGTACTAATCCTCCAATAACTACACCACTATTTTTTAGTGATTTTTTGGATATTTTTTTAGGACGATAGTAGTTTACGATCCCTTCGTTGGCTTTTCTTTGGACATAGTCAATGATTAGTCCTTTTAGTTCCAAGAGGTCTTCATTGGTTAAAGTTAAGTTAACTGAAAAGTTAGAGTCCATGAGTATAGTTATTAAATTGTTAAAGAATTAAGTTTATGTAGCCACTTTAATACAACTTATAAGATTGATATTAAAATAGACATAAAAATTACAGTATGTTATAATATCTTTGCAAATAAAGAGCAAAAAACGATAAGTTTTTGTCTAAAATAGTAGACATACAAGCATATGGATAATAAATTGATAACACAAATTAAAAATAACCTTGGTTTTTCTGAAAAGAAAGCAAAAGTTTTTCTAGCTCTTCTACAGTTAGGGGAGACTAATGTTCTAGCAATTGCTCAGAAAGCGAAACTTAAAAGAACCACTGTATATAATATTTTACCTGAACTAATTAACGAAGGGCTTGTGGCAAGCGCTAGTACAAAAGGACGCAAGAGGTATTTTGTGACAGACCCAAGAATTATAGTGAAACTCCTAGAGAGCAAAATAGAAGAGACAAAATCTTTTCTTCCACTACTGACCGCCCTTCATTCAGTATCCCTTCATCAGCCAAAAATTTCTTTACATGAAGGGGAGAATGGGACAAGGCAGATATATGAAGATACTATCTCATCTCTTTATCCCGGCGATACTATTTTTGGTTTTTCGGGAGATATAAAAACAAATTATATTCTAGACAAGGATCTAGAGAATTATATAAAGGCCCGTGTGAGTAAAAAGGTAAGGAATAAAGTCATTGTGGCTGTTCCGGAGTATGCTGAATTTTTAAGAAAAAACTCTTTGCAAGAATTGCGAGAAGTAAAAGTTTTTACAGAAGTTGAAAACCTAAAAGCACCAAGCGTTGATTTTAAGATTTATGGAAATAAAATAGCGATAATTTCGTATCGTGAAAACTTTTTAGGTATAGTGATTGAAAGCAGAGACATCAGCCAGATGTGTAAAATAATTTTTGAAGCACTTTGGAGTAAAATATAAATTTATGACAATACCAAATCATTTAGCACTAGGTTTAATCATAGGCAAAGCCACGGGCTCTTATGAGATAGCGGTAGCGACATCCGTACTTTTGGATTGCGACCACTTTATTCCTTTGGCGAAGCATGGGTTGTTGAAAAATTTTAAAGTATTTTGGAGTTCAATAATAAAACCAGAAGACCGTTTTGGCGACCAAAGAGGGATTTTACATAATATACTTGCAGTGTTCGCGACGACGCTCTTTAGTTATTTTTTATTCGGACCGCACGTCGCGCTTGTGGTGGGCTTGAGCCATTTTGGCCATATTTTTCTAGATATGATTTCCGATACCGACTCTCGGCTATTCCGACCATTTTCAGATTTTAAAACTCGTGGGTTTATCCCGTATTATTCTAGATATGAAGTATTATTTTTTCTGGGGCTTGTTTTGATTTTTTTAGTTTTGCCCGCCTAATCAATATTAGTATTACCAAACTTCCATCAGCCAAAGCGATTACTGCAGGGTAGAGCCAGGTAGTAAGAGTAAGAGAGCTAAGCGCTAAAATTGATATTGGATAATTTACTGCGCCGACAGCGAAAGACGAGGCATTTTCTTCAAACGGGAATTTGTATGCCTTGCGAAAAGTCGGAATGATAGCAATCATATCTGAAATTGCCACTAAAATCACAGCGTATAATGGATTCTTGGTAAACCACCACAGAAATATTCCGATCAGTGCCCCAGTCAAGGCCAGCCAATCATATTTATCATATTCCACATGGCCTTGCCTGAAACCGATTAAAGCGATGATGAAACAAAGAAGGGCATTTACGCCTAGAATCCAAGATCCAGAGCCACCACCAGAAACTAGTACAGCCGAAAAAGCCACAATGTTGATGACGGACCAGACAAACCAAGTAAAAGCGTGCGGTTTGGTTTTACCTTTCCAAATTCCGGCAAAATAAATTCCGTAGCTTACGGCATGAATCAAAACCGTTAAATATCCCAAAAGGATTTTGTATTCCACTCTAGAAATTTTAACACACTAGTATACTTCTTGTTGATAGCAGGTTTCACAGTAAATTTTTTCAGGGCGGTCGGGGGAGGAATAGTGTGAAAAAATAAAAAGGTGACTCTAGGTCACCCTTTGATAGTTGCTATAATGGTAAAATACTCCATAACCACTTTGCCCACCAGATTACTAAAACAAACCCAACAATAAATAAAATACCTTCCAAGCAACCCTCTTTCTCTTCTTGCTGACTGTTCATATTATTTTAAATTTTTTAGTCTTCTAGTATTTCTAACAACAGCTTCTAAGCTCGATAGTAAAAACAGACCCCCTAATATTGGACCCAAAGAGGAAAGGACAATACTACCTATTAAGTACACCAACCATTCTTCTTTTATGTCCCGATACCATAATAGGGGCACAGGTTTATAATTTTGATGAACAACATCTATAAGTACTGATATCCACACCAAAATAAAACCAGAAGTGAACCATTGCCATGAAAAAAGAAATGATCCAATAAATTCATAGGTTATATTTATCATTTTTATTTTTTTTACAAACAACAACTCGTTGTTCTAGTTAGATTATAATGAGTTAAACATAATTGTCAATATTCGTTATCAAAATATGTGGATAAATAAGCTTATTTTGAAGGTTAAAAATAATTAGTAGGAATTTTGTTGATAGACGTTGACAAAATTTAAGGGTTGGAATACAATATAGAAATGCAGAATGAGAATTTGGATTTAAAGAAAACTTTGGAATTTATTGGCTTCTCCGAGAAGGAAGTTTCTGTGTATTTAGCTCTACTTGAACTCGGTAAAGGTACAGTTACGCAGATTTCCCGCAAAGCTGGCATCAATCGCCCAACGGGGTATCACGTGCTTGATTCTTTGGCGCTTAAAGGGCTGGTAAAAATTTCCGGCAAGGAACCAAAGCAAGAATACGTGGCAGAATCCCCAGACCAAATTGAGAAAATGCTATTAGAGAAAATTGAGAATGAAAAAAAGTTTTTAAGCGAAGCAAAGAAGATTATCCCGGAATTAAAATCCATACACAATATCTCCGATAGACCCAAAGTTTTATTTTATGAAGGCAGAGAGGGAATAGAAAAAGTTTACGAAGATACTTTAACTTCATGCGAACCAATTCGCGCTTATGCTTCAGTAGAAAATATGCATACGGGACTTCCAGGATATTTCCCAGAGTATTATGAACGAAGAGCTAAAAAAGGAATTGCAATTAGAGCCATAATTCCGGATTCAGACACGGGCAGAGAACGCAAAACCTTTGATGCAAAAGAAATGCGCGAGACGGCACTAGTGCCAAAACATATGTTTGATTTTATTCCCGAGATAAATATTTATGATAACAAAGTAATGATAGCTTCTTGGCGAGAGAAACTTGGAATAATTATTGAATCAGTGGAGATTGCAGATGCAATGAAAAAAATCTACGAACTTGCATGGGCAGAGGCAAAGAGGTTGGACAAAAAAGAAATTACTTAAAAATTTTCTCAATCAAGCGGGTGCTCCAAGAAGTGAGGTTGAAGATGACGGCGAGGGTGAGGAGAGTTAGAGAGAGTCCTGGACTGATGAAGGAGAGAGGGATGGCGATGAGTCCAAAGACGACCGGCACGAGGGTGCGGATGGTGGACCAATGGATTTCCCGCGCGCTTATTTCCGGATTTTTGATATTGTCAGAGTAAAGAACATATTTGCGCATCCAGTATAAAGTGAGACCTATCAAGATTGTATGAACGCTGAAAATTGAAATTGCTAATTGATTTTGATTGAAGTTACCGAGGAGGCTGGTGGAAAATGGCACAAGAGAAATGAACATAAAGAAAAGCGCATTGATGTTTGCAAGCCGTGAGTCAATATTTTTTGCGTAGATGGAGATGAAGAAATGGTGCGCTCGCCAGTAGGTAAAGAGAAGGGCGAAAGAGAGAACATAAGAGAGAAATGATGGCAGGAGCTTGGTGATTTCGTACCATAGCTCTTGGTTGGTCGGGTCAGCAAAAAAAGATGGCACGCGCAGTTCAAAAACGAGCAGGGTCATAACGATGGCAAATATGCCGTCGGAAAGTTCATCTAGTCGGGTGTGCTTCATATGTGAATATCATAACACGAAGAATTTTAAAATAGCAAAATTTATTCGTTATCAATTTTTACTCGACACGCATATTTTGCTGGTGCAAAATTGCTATGCTCGGCTACCCGCCTGCGCAATGTCTTGTAAAAATTATAACTTCGGAAAGCATAGAATTATGATAAGATATTTCTATGCGCATTGGCATTTTTGATTCAGGGGTGGGGGGGCTTATTATCGCACAGGCGATAAGAGAGCTTATGCCGGAATATGATTATGTGTATTTGGGCGACACGAAAAGGGTGCCCTACGGAAACAGGAGCCATGAAGCGGTGTATCAATTTACCAAAGAAGCGGTGAATTATCTCTCCAGAAAAAAAAGTTGCGCGCTCATCGTGGTAGCTTGCAATACTGCTTCCGCCAGAGCCGTCGCGAGGATTCAAAAAGAGATGGCTAAAATGCCGGAAGGGAAACACACTAAAGTACTCGGAGTTTTGGTGCCGGCCTGCGAAGAGGCGGCTTTGCACTCTCGGGTGGGTGTGCTTGCAACAGTAGGCACGGTCACTTCACGGTCTTTTGTGACAGAGATAAAAAAATTAAATGCAAAGTGCCGAGTCTTGCAAAATCCCGCGCCGATCTTGGTGCCTCTTGCGGAAGCGGGGGAGAGCGAGCTTGCAAAGCCGTTTTTAAAAAAATATTTGGAGCCACTTTTGAAAGAGCGGGTGGAAGCGATAGTGCTTGGTTGCACGCACTATCCGATATTCAAAGAGGAAATAAAAAATTTGATTCCAAAAGGTATGCGAATAATTTCTCAAGATGAATTTATTCCAAAAAAATTAGCGGACTATTTAGAACGGCATGGAAATATAAAAAAGAAACTCTCCAAAAGTGGTAAAGTAGAAATTCTTCTCACCGACAAAACGCAAAACATCGAAGACCTCACCCGCGCCTGGTTCGGAGAAAATTTGGAATCCAAAATTGTTAGTCTGTAAGCGCTTGACTTGCTGTAGCACATTGTGCTACACTTTGAATATGAGAACCACATTAAACATTTCAATGCCACCAAAGCTATTTTCTAAAGTAGAAAAAGCCGTGGCCGAGCACAATTATTCATCCGTTAGTGAGTTTTTTCGCGATGCCATAAGGGCTTGGGAGGAAGATCAAATCATAAAGAGTTTAAAGCAAAGTCAGATTGAAGCTAGGGCTGGAAAGACGAAAGTCCTGCGCTCACTTCGTGATTTGCGATAAATTATGATAATAAGGTATACAGCAAAATTCAAGCGAGAATACTCAAAGCTGATTTTAGAAATACAGAAAAAAGCAGAAACGCGCGAAAAGGTATTTCGCTTAAGCCCTTTTGCTCCCACATTAAAAACACATAAATTGTCCGGAGATTTAGAAGACCTTTGGGCTTTTTCTGTTGATTATAATTATCGGATTATTTTTGAATTTTTGGAAAATGAAATAGTCATTTTTCACTCTATCGGTGACCACGATATTTATAAATAAAACACATATACGCCATGGCGTATATGTGTAAACTTAGTTTCTAATATCTATTAATACCGGGCAATGATCCGAACCCAAGACTTCGGGGAGGATTTTGGCGGACCGTATTTTTGATTTTAGTTTGGAGCTTGCGAAGATGTAGTCTATCCGCCAGCCGATGTTCCTAGCGCGGGCGTTCGCAAAGTGGCTCCACCAAGTGTAGTGCCCGTTGCCACGGGTTTTCATTCGGAAAGTGTCCACGAAGCCGGCGGAAACAATTTTATCTGCACCCTCGCGCTCTTCTTTAGTGAAACCTTTTTTGCCATCGTTTTCTTTCGGTCGAGCGAGGTCATCCGCTGTGTGAGCGACGTTTAAGTCTCCACAGAAGATTACCGGTTTTAACTTGTCTAAACTTTTTACATATTCCAAAAAGGCAGGGTCCCAATTTTTATGGCGGAGGGGAATGCGAGACAAATCGTCTTTGGCATTCGGGGTGTACACCGTGACGATGAAGAAATTTTTAAATTCTGCGCAAATGACTCGGCCTTCTTTATTCGGGTCGCCATATTTATCTGCGAGTTTGTATTTTTTCGTAATTTTCTCTGGGATATTTAAAGTTATAGATATAGGTTTTTGTTTCGTGAAAATAGCAGTGCCACTGTAGCCCTTTTTCTTGGCTGAGTTCCAATATTCTTCGTACTCTGGTAAATCCACTTCGCTCTGATTCTGTTCGGCTTTAGTTTCCTGCAAGCACAAAATATCTGGCTGGTATTTCTTTACAAAACTCTCAAAAAGTCCCTTCTTATGCACCGCCCGTATTCCATTTACATTCCATGTGATAATTCTCATTTTGTTTAATCAGATTATTTTATAATAACACGAAGCATAAAAATAAATATTTGCTCACCGCGCATATTCGCGTGCTCACAAATTGCTATGCTCGGCTACCCGCCTGCGCAATGGTTCTCAAATACTTATCTTTATGCTTCTACTTTCGGTTGTGAAACTTTTTATGTATATCTCGCAAGTGTTTGTCAGTCACGTGGGTATATATCTGGGTCGTGCCGATGTTGGCGTGGCCGAGAATCGCTTGCACACTGCGGAGGTCGGCGCCGTTACCTAGGAGGTCGGTCGCAAACATATGGCGCATAACGTGAGGAGTGACTTTTTTAGATATGCCGGCTTTAGTAGCATGCGCTTTTACTATTCTTTCGATACTTCGGCGAGTTAATGAATTGCCCTGCGTTAGGTCTTGCCTAACGCTAACGTTTTTCTCTTTACTTTTTACGCCTATTTCGTTGCCGATTTGCACAAAGAGGGCATCACTCATATCTTTTCTCATACTCAAATATTTTTTGACGGCATCTTTGGCAACATCCGATATAAAAACCACTCGCACTTTTCCGCCTTTTCCGCGGATTGAGAGTTCAGGAGTAGAGAGATCAATGTCGGAAGTGAGCGAGCAGAGTTCCGAGACACGGAGACCAGTGGAAAAAAGAAGTTCCAAAATCGCTTTATCTCGAAC
>MFTO01000004.1 GCA_001786835.1 Candidatus Nomurabacteria bacterium RIFCSPHIGHO2_01_FULL_40_20
ATTCACTTTACTATGTCACTTTCAATAGGAATTGTTGGATTACCAAATGTTGGGAAAAGTACATTATTTAACGCGCTCACGAAAAAGAGTGTGCCGGCAGAGAATTATCCATTTTGCACTATTGACCCATCGGTAGGGATTGTGCCTGTGCCGGATGAGAGGGTGGGGAAACTTTCAGAATTTTCTAAATCCGCCAAAACCATTCCCGCGGTGATTGAATTTGTGGACATTGCAGGGCTCGTGGCAGGGGCGAGCAAGGGGGAAGGACTCGGCAATAAATTTTTGACAAATATTAAAGAAGTGGATGCGATACTTCATGTGGTGCGAACATTTCAAGATTCGTCTGTGATACACGTGGCAAACAAAGTTGACCCAATGCAAGATATCGGGGTGATTAATCTCGAGCTGGTGCTTGCGGACTTTGAGACAGTTTCCAAGCGATTGGCAAATCTTGAGAAAGATGTGAAGCGGGGCCTAAAAGATGCGCTAGCCGAAGAAGTGATTTTAAAAAAAGTGGAAGCTGTTTTGGAGGCAAGTAAAATGGCAACGGAGGCAAATTTGAGTGATGAAGAAAAGTTAAAAATAAAATCGCTCAACCTACTTACCCTAAAACCTATGCTCTACGCGCTCAATGTCTCAGAGGCCGAAAGTTATCCCTCCCAAACCCTCCCCCAAGGGGAGGGTCTTTCCTCCTTCCTTGGGGAGGAGGGCAGGAGGTGGGTCAAAGTTGATCCAGTGTTTGAAACTGGCTTGATGGATATGATAAAAGTCGCGTACGAACTTCTGGGGCTTGAGACTTTTTTTACTACAGGTGAAGATGAGACCAGAGCGTGGACTATTAAAATAGGAAGCACGGCGCCAATTGCCGGTATGGCAATTCATACCGATTTTCGGGATAAATTTATTCGTGCAGATGTAATAAATTGGCAGGAACTACTTAATGCAGAAAGTTATGCCGAAGCACGCTCTAAAGGTAAAGTTCGCACCGAAGGCAAGGAATATATAGTTCGTGATGGTGACGTAATTGAATTTAAAATTTAGCCTTTGACTTTTTTAGTAAGTCAAGGTAAAATCTTTGGGTAGTTACAATTGTTCATCGGTAAAATGTAAAACAAAAGAAAATGGAAAGTTTCATCGAATTCAAAGATGCCCACAAAAAACTTTTTACTGGTCTTTCGGATCAGGACATTGCGTTCATTAGAAGACACTTTGGGCATAAAATGGGTGTTCTTACTCAAATTATTGAACGTGTACGAAAAATAGAGAGGGTAATTGTCTTACGGGAAATTGCAGAAAAAGAAAAAGAACGTGAGGTTGAGAATAATAGAAAATCCGCTATCATGCATCACGGGAAATTTCCCGAGAGTATGAAGGGGAAGGGCCATGTATTTGAGGGGTAACTTTCTCAGCAAGTCTCACCCAGATTTGCCGACGCTCTGCGATCGCGATTGCGAACGCAGGGCTTTTTTTATTCTTATTTCTTCTTCAACTCCTGAATTTCGTTTAAGAGAGATTGGAGCGAGTTCTCAATGCGCTCAAACCTTTGGGTGCGATCCAAATGGCTCGTTTTAGTCAGTTCTTTTTCTTCCTCGGAAATTTCTTCGATATCTTCCTGGAGTTCGCCCACGTCTTCCTGGATAGCGCCCACGTCTTCCTGGATATCTTCAATATCTTCCGAGACTTCTTCCAAGTCCTCACTGTGCTTGTTGACGGTCATCTGGATGAAGATAGCGAGGTAAATAGCTTCCAAAGAAACGATAGTGGTTAAAATAAGTAGAATATCGTCATAGGGTACACCGAAAAAATGCGCCGAGAAAATTCCCACGAAAAATATAGTGTGGAGCACGATAGAAGTAGGAGAACCGATATAGCGGGTCGCTTTTTCAGAAAAGTTTTTGACTTTGTTTTTCATTATTCTAGATATGATATAATAATACATATGGAAACACAACAAAATTTACAAACAAATGTGCCCAAATTAAACCTAAGTTTCTTCTTTTTATCGCTCGGCGTGATTATCACCCTCATCACTTCGGTCGTTTCATTTCTCAACTTATTTTTTGCCACTTTAGACAAAAAATTCCCGGATGTTTTAAATGCGACGTATCAATACGGCTATTCTACCTATGATTTTGAATCTATGCGCATGGCGCTCGCGACCCTCATCATCTTCTTTCCGGTTTTTCTGGTGATATCATATTTTTGGAAAAAGCATATGGAGCAAGGTCTCGGGCATATCGATGAAATTATCCGCAAATGGCTGATTTACATAGTATTATTCTTGTCCTCTTTGGTGATAGTGATAGATTTAGTAACGCTCGTAAAATATTTTGTCGCCGGCGAGATAACCAACAGATTTATCTTTAAAGTTTTGGCGACTCTTGTAGTTGCGATATTTGTTGGGGTTTACTATATGTTTGAACTTAAAGGCAGAAAGAAAATTTTCGGTTTCTCCGTTCCGCTTTGGGGGGCAATCAAATCCTCTATTCTTGTTGCTCTGGTTATATCTTTTGCTTTTTGTGTCATGGGCAGTCCTTTCAAACAACGCTCACTTCGCCTAGACGAGCGGCGAGTGCAAGATTTGCAGAATATTCAATGGCAAGTGATAAGTTTTTATCAGCAAAAGGAAAAGTTGCCGGAGAATCTGAATGAATTAAAAAATCCCATTTCCGGTTCTTATATTCCAGTTGAGCCGGAATTTGAAAAGGGGAAGGTTTACGAATACAAAGTGATAAATGCAAAAAAATTAACTTTTGAACTCTGCGCGGACTTTGCTTTGCCGATGCCGAAGGGTTGGCAGGAATATAATTATGGCAAAGGTGGAATTATGCCAATGATGGGGTATTCGGAGCGCGATATGGTCGTGTCTTATCCATACCCGTGGCCTGGTCCCGGCGGAGTAAATGAATCTTGGGATCACGAAGCAGGGCGCACTTGTTTCGAACGCACTATTGACCCTGAACTCTATCCGCCATATCCGGATCCAATTACAGACACAATATCTATTGAGAATCCAGCAAAATATTAAAGGCAAGAGTAGATACTCTCATATTCTGCAGAATTAGAGAATAGATTTATGGTAAATTGATTATAAAAAGACCATGAAAAAACCAAGAGAGTTGGAAAGAATAACGAAAGGTTTCGCTAATCATCGGCGGATTGAGATTTTGGAGCTTTTAAACAAAACTCCGGAACTTTCTTTGTCCGAGATTTCAGACAAATTTAAATCGAATTTAAAAACGACAGGGGAGCATGTGCGTAAGCTGGCCATCGCTAGTTTGGTTTGGAAGAGGTATGAGGGTAACATTGTTCATCATAAACTTTCTCCACGCGGTAAAAGTATTCTCAAATTCTTAAGAATATTGGAATAGATTTTCATAGCTTAAATAAGGTAAGGAAAATAAAAAAGGGAGGATACTTTTACATCCTCCACTTTTAGTCTCGAAACCGGGGTCACTACTGTCTCGTCAACATCTCAATCAGGTCTCTTGGCATACCTCCCATGCCCATGACATGGATCTCGACACCGTTTTTTTCTTCTACTGCACTTCTGTCCACAATCTGGAATCCCTTTCTTACACCTATTGAGTTCAATTTCGGTGTGTCGAGGTTAATTTCGTTCCAGAACAGTTTTTCGAGAGCCTCATGTCTTCTCTTGGTGAGACACATTTTCTGGTTGTACTCATTGCTCGGGCTGTTGTTCAAGGGTTCAGGGTCCTCTTCAACAAGTTTTTTACCCTCCTCAAAAGCTTGTTGTCTGAGAGTGTAAAGGATTTTGTGCAGGGTGTTCATTTCTGCAACCACTTTTTCTCCTTCGGCAACTGGCTCTTCGGGTTCGACGAACCCACCATTTGTGTCGAAGTTTAGGATTTCTTCGAGTAATCCGCCCGTTACCCAATCGGGGATCTGTTGACTTTTCATATATATATAAAGTTTTAGAAATTACATGTTTTGAAAATCTGAACGTATACTACTACTACTACTACTATTTGTCAAGTGGGAAAGGGATTGAATTTGAAGTATAATTTTCAATACCATGAAGCCGTATGACCACCCGCCTACGCTAAAGCTTCAGACGGGCAAGCAAGAAAATGAAAGAATATAATCATTCAAAAATTGAAAAGAAATGGCAGAGGGAATGGGAGAAAAAGAAAATCTACAAGACTGAGGATGCTGGCAACCCTTCGACAGACTCAGGACGACTTCGTCGAAAAATGTATGTCTTGGATATGTTTCCTTATCCTTCTGGCGAAGGGCTTCATGTGGGGCACCCTCGGGGCTACATCGCGACCGATGTTTATTCCAGAATGAAAAAAATGCAAGGGTATAACGTGCTTCATCCGATGGGGTGGGACGCTTTTGGGCTACCGGCTGAAAATTTTGCGATTAAAAATAAAGTTCACCCCGAGGTTGCGGTTGAAAAAAATGTGAAGCGATTCAAAGAGCAACTCTCGCTCATCGGTTTTAACTATGATTGGTCAAGAGAGATAAATACTACCGATCCAGAGTATTACAAATGGACGCAGTGGATATTTTTGCAGATGTATAAAAAAGGTTTGGCTTATGAGAGCTATGAGCCGATAAACTGGTGTCCGTCTTGTCAGACTGGGCTCGCCAATGAAGATGTGGAGAATGACGGCACTTGTGAACGTTGTGGCACTAAGGTAGAAAAGCGTCCGATGCGTCAATGGGTGCTAAAAATCACGGACTACGCCGACAGAATGCTTGCCGACTTGGACAAGCTTCCCAATTGGCCGGATGGAGTAAAAGAAGCGCAGAGGAATTGGATTGGGAAAAGTGAAGGGGCAGAAATAATGTTTGGCGATATTAAAGTTTTTACAACCAGAGCAGATACAATTTTCGGGGCGACGTTTGTAGCAATACCTGGAGAGAAAGACAAATTTACAGGTAAATACGCAATTAACCCTGCCACCAAAGAAAAAATTCCGGTCTGGGAGGCAGAGTATGTGATGAGGGACTATGGCACCGGCGCTATTATGGGCGTGCCTGCGCACGACGAGCGGGATTTTGAGTTTGCGAAAAAACATGATCTGCCTATTCGCAGAGTTGTGGAACCCAAATTTTTTGCTGACAAGGGCGAAGGAGCAGTGAGATTAGAGTTACCTTTCGTAAAGAGAGAAGCGGTTTGTGCGATAGTGCGCAATCCAAAAGATGACTCTTATCTTTGTATAAGTTGGAAAGGGGAACATAAAATGAACGGTCTGGTAACAGGGGGAATAGACAAAGACGAGAATAAAATAAAAGCCGCTAAGCGCGAGATTATGGAAGAGACTGGATACAAAAACTTAAAATTGGTAAAAGATTCGGATATTACTATAAACACTTTTTTTTATCACCGGGTAAAAAAAGAAAATCGCCACGCGCACTTTCATTTTGTGTTCTTTGATTTGGAGAATGAGGAAAAAAATTCTGTGGACGAAAAAGAAGCGAGCTTGCATGAAGTAATTTGGAAGAAAAAAGAAGAATTGAAAAATTTTCTGTCGGTTTTCGAAGGATATTTTGTTCAAGAATTACTCAATAACCCAGACTATATTTTTATCGGAGAAGGAACTATTTCCAGTTCTGGAAAATTTAATGGGATGGAGTCCGGTGAAGCTCGCAAGAAAATTACAAAAGAACTTGGTGGGAAAGTTGTCACAAAATACAAGCTTCGCGACTGGGTTTTTTCACGACAGAGATATTGGGGCGAGCCCATTCCTATAATACACTGCTCCAAGTGTGGCGTGGTGCCGGTGCCTGAAAAAGATCTTCCTGTGGTACTGCCTAAAGTAAAAAGTTACGAGCCGACAGGTACAGGCGAAAGTCCTTTAGCAGATATTTCCAAATGGGTGAACGTTAAATGTCCGAAGTGTGGTGGCAAAGGGAAGAGAGAGACGAACACCATGCCTCAATGGGCGGGGAGTTCTTGGTACTACCTTCGTTATATTGATCCGAAAAACCCTAAAGCCCTTGTGGGCTCGGGCAAGGAAAAAAATTGGATGCCAGTGGATGTGTACGTAGGAGGCGATCATGCTACTCGCCACCTTATTTACGCGCGTTTTTGGCATAAATTTTTATACGATATCGGAGTTGTTTCAACCGAAGAGCCATTTCCGAGGCTAGAATTTCTCGGTTTTATTTTAGCCCCCGACGGGCGTAAGATGAGCAAACGGTGGAAGAATGTTATCAATCCGGACGATATGGTGGAGCGATTCGGCGCGGACGCTTTTCGGTTGTATGAAATGTTCATCGGACCGTTTGAAAATACTGTGCCGTGGAGTACGGACGGATTGGTTGGCACGCGCAGATTTATAGAGAGAGTTTGGAAGATTTACGCTTCGCAAAGTGAGATTTCTTCGCGCTTAACCCTTCCCGGAGTACCGGGTGGGACCCACACGACAAAGAAATCTCACTTTGCTTCTCTTGAAAAAATTCTGCATAAGACTATTAAGAAAGTTACCGAAGACATTGAGAATTTTAAATTTAATACTGCGGTGTCAGCTATGATGATATTTTCTAATGAGATGGAAAAAGAAAAAGAAATATCAAAAGATGATTTCAAAATGTTTTTGCAAATTTTAGCGCCTTTTGCTCCACATATCGCCGAAGAATTATGGTGTGAATTAGGCGAAAAGAATTCTATCCATCTTTCAACTTGGCCCTCATGGGACCCGAAATTGATTGTGGACGAGGAAGTAAAAATAATGATTCAAGTGAACGGCAAAGTTCGCGGAGAAGTGTTGACCTCAACGGATACATTAGAAGAAGAGATAAAGCAGAAAGCTCTATCGCAAGAATCGGTCAAAAAATACACTGAAGGGAAGAATATCAAAAAAATAATATACGTCAAAGGTCGACTTATCAACATCGTAGTTTGATAGAGCGTTTGCATTCACAAATTCTTTTATAGTATAATACCAGTTATATGATATCAAATATTTTGGACCGCATTTCCTTTTATTCGCTTTTTGCAGTCATAGTTTTTTTGCCGATTTTCTTTTTACCTTTTTCTAAAATTCCAATCGAAACCTCCAAAGGTCTTATCTTGGTGGTCGGACTTACGGCGTCTATTATATTTTGGTCGGCAGCTCGTTTTACTGACGGGAAAGTTACATTACCAAAATCTACCATTTTAATGGGTGGACTTGGGGTTGTTCTTGTTGTTTTGGTTTCAGCTTTCTTTTCTTCTGTCCCAGTAGTATCGTTTTTTGGCATAATGTTGGACGTTGGCACTTTTTGGTTTATGCTCTCCGCATTTCTTTTAATGCTCATATCTTCTATAATTTTAAGAGAGGGTAATAGAGCTAAAATAGTGCTTTTGGGAATTTTATTTTCCACTGCTATTTTGTTTTTGTTCCAAATTTTGCGTTTTACCGCGCCGGAATTTTTTTCCCTAGGCGTGCTCGGAGGCAAGACCGAAAATTTAATAGGTTCCTTTAATAGTTTGGGGTTGTTTGCAGGCTTTTCTTTAATTCTTTCTCTTTTTTTGGTTGAGTTTTTCCAAGTTTCCAAATTGCTCCGGTGGCTTTTGTTTATATTGAGTCTGGCTTCTTTGGTTTTGATAGCCTCGGTAAATTTTCCTCTTATTTGGAAGTTGGTGGGATTTTTTGCCTTAATTATTTTTGTTTATAAAGTTTCCATTAGTGGCTCAAACGAAGAAGGCGAAGTTAAAAGTAGAACTTTTCCGGCTTTTTCTTTCATTGTAGTTATGCTTTCCTTACTGTTTTTGATGTCCGGGCAATTTATCGGCGGATTTTTACCCAATCGCTTGGGTATTTCAAATGTGGAAGTTCGTCCATCGCTTTCCTCTACCGTGTCGGTCAGCAAACAAATTTTACAAGCCGACCCGATTTTTGGCATAGGTCCTAACAGATGGAACGAGGCTTGGGCAAAATATAAGCCAGAAGTGGTAAATTCTACCCAGTTTTGGGATATGAATTTTACCAATGGTTCAGGGCTTATCCCGACCTTTATGGGGACTACCGGGGGTCTCGGTATTTTAGCTTGGGCAATATTTTTGGTGCTTCTTTTGGTGACTGACATAAAAATTCTTTTCTCTAATATCAGAAGACGGGCAAACTTTGAATATGTCGCTTTCTTTATCGGAGCGATTTATCTTTTGGTCGCATCTTTCTTTTATTCCGTCGGGTCCGCAGTCTTTCTTTTGTCTTTTGCTTTTATCGGAGCCTTTATCGGGCTTTCGTCTAAGGCAGGCAAGAAAGAAATTTCGTTTTCGTTTTTGAAGGACCCGAGAAAGAGTTTTTTCTACATTCTTTTCTTGGTGATAATTATGATACTTTCCGCGGGATTGTCTTTTAAATATATAGAGCGCTTTGCTTCCGTGTCTTACTTTGCCAAAACTTTCACCGCGCCGGACTTTTTAAAGGCGGAGGAGAATATTGATAAAGCTATTCTGCTTCATCCAAACGACCTGTATTTCCGCACTTCCGCGCAAGTTTTTTTGAGCAAGCTCAATTTCTTGATTAATAAGGGAACTCCGCTAGCCCCCGAGGAAAGCGAGGGTTTGCAAGCCGGGTTCAATAAGGCCTTAAATAGTGTGACTCAAGCCATAGAATATAACAAAGAAAATTATTTAAATTTCAATTCCTTAGGCGTGCTTTATAGCACAGTAGCGACTCTCGGTGAGACTGAAGCCCATAATCGGGCGATCGAAGCTTATATGTCGGCATCTCTCTTGAGTCCGGGCAATCCGGGGCTCAAGCTTACTATCGCGCGTTCTTATATGTTGCTCGAAAAAAATGATGAAGCGCGAAATTTTGCTCTCGAAGCGATTACTTTAAAACCAAACTATATTGAAGCTCTGATTACTTTATCTCAAATAGAGCGCGTCTCGGGCAATAATAGCGAAGCGCTCTCATATGCCGAACAGGCGCTTGCTTTATCGCCGACGAATAATGAATTAATTCAATACGTAGATTCTTTGCGAGGGACAAGAACCCCCGCTCCCGCTCCTATCCCCGTAGAAGATAACGCCGAAGAAAATAATACAGAAAATTAAATAAGTTCCCATGGAAAGAATCTTCCGAATTTTCAGCAAGGAATACGGCAACATCAACCAAGCGGCGCTCCTCTTGGGTTCCTTTGCGTTTCTCTCTCAAATTTTGGGGTTGTTCCGTGACCGTTTCATCGCGCACTTTATTGGCCCGTCACTTTTACTCGATTCTTATTACGCAGCTTTTAGAATTCCAGACCTCATATTTATTTCCATTGCCTCGCTCGCCTCTATCACTGTCATTATTCCTTTTGTTTTGAGTAAGATGAAAGGTGAAACGTTGGGAGAGGAGGCAAAAAAATTTCTAAGCGACATATTTACCGTATTTTTGGGAGTGATGGTCTTAGTATCAGTGGTTGTTTTTTTCTTAATGCCGTATATTGCTCCTATTATAGCGCCGGGCTTTGCTCCACTACTCCAAGAGAAGGTCGTGCTTCTCTCGCGCATAATGCTCCTCTCGCCGATTCTACTTGGACTTTCTAATCTCTTTGGAGCGATAACCCAGCTTTTCCGACGGTTTTTTATTTACGCGCTATCTCCAATATTTTACAATCTCGGTATCATCATCGGGATTTTATTTTTGTATCCGACTTTTGGGATTGAAGGGTTAGCCCTCGGAGTAGTGCTCGGCGCCTTACTTCACTTTTTAATTCAAGCTTTCGCTTCTGCTTCCTGCGGTTTCACTTTGCGATTTTCAAATAAAATAAACTGGGCCGAAATCAAACGGGTGATTTCTGTCTCGCTTCCGCGAACACTAGGGCTTTCTTTTAACAACATTGCGCTTATTGTGATCATCTCCTTTGCTTCTTATTTGAAAGGCGGTTCTATTTCTATTTTTAATTTGTCATTAAATTTACAGTCGGTGCCTCTCGGTATCATCGGGCTCTCATACGCAGTAGCGGCCTTTCCGGCTCTCTCTCGGAGTTTTAGCGTGGGCAAGATAGATGAATTCAAAAAACATATGACCATGACAGCGAGAGCTATAATATTTTGGTCTTTGCCCGTTACTTTTTTGTTTATTGTGCTTCGGGCGCAGATCGTGCGAGTAATCTTGGGTTCGGGTTCTTTTTCTTGGGAAAATACTCGGCTGGTGGCGGCGTCGCTCGCTGTTTTCTCAATTTCCATAATGGCGCAGAGCTTGATCGGTCTTTTTGCTCGGGCTTATTATGCATCCGGCAATACCAGAAGGCCACTTATAGTAAACCTGCTTTCTTCTATTTCCATTGTCATTTTTGCATTTTTGTTTTTGTTTATTTTCAAATATTATCCATTTTTCCAATATTGGATAGAGTCAATATTAAAAGTTTCTGATATCGCTGGCACAGAAGTGTTAATGTTGCCACTTGCGTATTCTTTTGGCACGATTTTAAACTTTACCCTTCTCTGGTTTTTCATTCACAAGGATTTTATGCCCAAAGAACATTTTATTTTAAAAACTTTTCTACAAAGTCTCTCTGCGTCATTCTTCATCGGCATAGTTTCTTATGTTTGTTTGAATATTCTCTCACCGGTTTTTGGCACTACTACATTCTTCGGCATATTCTTGCAAGGATTTATCTCCGGGATTTTAGGTATCATGGCCGGCATCTTGGTACTTCGTCTTCTCAAAAACGAGGAATTACTCGAGCTTACCAAAACTCTCAAAACAAAATTCTGGAAAGCGAAAGTCATCGCGCCATCTCAATCAGAAGCCGGGCTTTAAAAATAAGGTTTTTTCTGCTAGGATAGCTTTATGGATTTAAAGCACCCCGAACCAAAGCTAATCTTGGTACGGGGCAGGCATCCGAAATTTATGAAATTAGAAAACATAAGAAACTTTAGTATTATCGCGCATATAGATCACGGCAAGAGCACTTTGGCGGACAGAATGCTTGAGATTACGCATACCATAGAGGCGCGGAAAATGCGCGACCAAGTGCTTGATTCTATGGATCTTGAACGTGAGCGGGGGATTACGATTAAAATGCAGCCGGTTCGGATGGTTTACCAGCCGAACCGTCCCGAGCTCACCAAGAGCGAGGGGCAAGATTACATTTTAAATCTAATTGATACTCCCGGGCATATAGACTTCTCCTACGAAGTCTCACGCGCGCTCAAGGCCGTTGAGGGCTCGATACTGCTCATCGACTCTACCCAAGGCGTGCAGGCGCAGACTCTAACAACACTCTCTTTAGCGCGAGATAGTGGACTTAAAATAATTCCCGTGCTTTCTAAAATTGATTCTCCTTTAGCGCGTATAGAAGAAGTTAAAGAAGAAGTTGTGAAGCTTTTGAATTGCGACAGAGATGAAGTTTTACTGGTTTCTGGACGCACTGGAGAGGGAGTAGAAAACTTGCTTGGAGAAATAATCAAGAGAATTCCTCCGCCCGTAGAAACTTATCAAGGAGAAAATAATTTGCGGGCGCTTATTTTTGATTTTAAATATTCCAATCACAAAGGGGTGATAGTTTTTGTGCGAATATTTGATGGCAAAGTAAAAAAAGGAGACAGT
>MFTO01000005.1 GCA_001786835.1 Candidatus Nomurabacteria bacterium RIFCSPHIGHO2_01_FULL_40_20
TGAAATTTTGTATAAAAATCTGCAGGCGCGATATGAACGCAAATACAGAACGGCGCAAGTTTTCAATGTGAGTTCTATTTCCGGCACCGAATACATTACTCGCGCGATATTGATAGACCAGTCTCCGATAGGTCGAACTCCGCGCTCAAACGTAGCGACGTACACTGGGACTTTCACTCACATCCGCGATATGTTTGCGGAAACAGAAGAAGCGCGACTGCGCGGATGGAAGGCCAACAGATTTTCTTTCAATGTCAAAGGCGGACGATGCGAAGCTTGCGAAGGCAACGGCGAGATCGCGGTGGAGATGCATTTCTTGCCGACGGTCTATGTGACTTGTGATGTGTGTTTAGGAAAGCGATTTGATAAAGAGACTCTTATAGTGAAATATAAGAAGAAGAATGTGTACGAAGTTTTAAAAATGACCGTGGAAGAAGGACTAACTTTTTTTAAAGATATTCCAGCGATTTCAGATAGATTGCAAACGCTGATGGATGTGGGGCTCGGATATTTGGAACTTGGTCAAAGCGCGACCACACTCTCCGGCGGGGAAGCACAAAGAGTAAAGATTTCTTCGGAGCTTTACCGTCCGCATTTAGAGAAAACTATTTATCTTCTCGACGAACCAACTGTGGGGCTTCATTATGACGACGTGGCCAAGCTTCTAGAAGTCTTAAACAAACTTGTTTCCAAAGGCAACACCGTAGTCCTCATTGAGCACAATCTAGATATAATAAAATGCTCCGACTACATCCTCGACTTCGGCCCCGAAGGCGGAGTGCATGGAGGCAATCTCGTTGCTAAAGGAACCCCCGAAGAAGTCGCGAATAATGCTAAAAGTTATACGGGGCATTATCTAAAGAAGGTATTAAGGAAGAAATAATCTATGCAAATACAGAATCTAAAAAAAATTAAGATTCCAGATAAGCCGGGGGTTTATATTTTCAAACACAAAAGGGAGATACTCTATATCGGCAAGGCGACTTCACTTAAGAACCGAGTGCGGAGTTATTTTGGGAAAGATTTGATTGCAACGAGGGGGCCACTCATCTTAGATATGGTGACCAAAGCGAAAAGCATAAAATGGGAAGAGACGGATTCGGTGCTGGAAGCGTTAATGCTGGAAGCGAATCTCATCAAGAAGCACCAACCCTATTACAACACCAAAGAAAAAGATGATAAGAGCTTTTTATGTGTCGTAATTACAAAAGAAGCGATGCCTCAAGTTCTCACTATCCGCGCTCGCGAGCTAAAAGAACACCCTTACAAACTGGAGTTTGTAAGGGTGTTGAAAGTGTATGGACCGTTTACGAATGGCAGGCAGTTACAGGAGGCAATGAAAATTATCCGCCGAATTTTTCCGTATCGTGATGATAAATCCAGCAAGCGGGACAATTATGAATTTTACAAGCAGTTGGGGCTTACACCGGACATAAATATTCCAAACGAGGAATATAAAAAAACTATCAGAAATATAAAACTTTTTTTTGAAGGCAAGAAAAAAAAAGTTCTCCAAAACTTAAAGAAGGAAATGAATGCGCTCGCCAAAGCGCACAAATTTGAAAAAGCGGGAGAAGTCAAAAGGCAAATTTTTGCTTTACAACATATAAATGACGTTGCTTTAATTAAAGAAGACAACGCGAACCTGAATAATTTTCGCGCCTTCGCCCTCGGAGACAAAGGACAGGGGACCCACGACGCTTCAAATCATTCAGGTTCGCTTTTTAGAATTGAAGCGTATGATATTGCTCACATGAGTGGCAAAAATATGGTTGGAGTTATGACGGTGGTGGAAGCTGGCCTGCCTGCGCAGGCAGGCGAAATAGAAAAGAGTGAGTATAAAAAATTTAAGATTCGCACCCAAGCCGGCTCAAATGACACAGGAGCGCTTCGGGAAATTCTGGAACGCAGGTTTGCGCATAGTGAATGGACGTTTCCGAATTTGATAGTAGTAGACGGTAGCACGGCGCAAATAAATACAGCAAAAAAAGTTTTGGGTAAAATGGGTCTCCATATTCCCGTGGTTTCTGTGGTAAAAGATGAAAGGCATAGACCTACGGGTATAAAAGGGGATGCAGAACTGGGGAGGAAATATGAGCGGGAGATATTGCTTGCCAACAGCGAAGCGCATAGGTTTGCGGTAAGTTATCATAAGAAGATGCGAGGAAAGAATTTTTTAGGTTTACGTAAGTAATAAAATTTTTCGTTCTGTGTGCTTTAGTATGATTGTATCAGTTTTAGACGGCCGTCAGAAAGTGGTACGATGGAAAATAAAAGTATGAAACAAAAAAGAGAAAATATTTTAATATTAAATAATATCCGAAGCGTGGAGAATGTGGGCGCGATGTTTCGGACTGCGGACGCTGTGGGGATAGATAAAATTTATTTGGTGGGTTATACGTCAGCGCCAGTTGATCGCTTTGGCAGAAAGCGGAAAGACTTAGCCAAGTCTGCACTTAGAGCGGAAGAATATGTGCCTTGGGAATCTGTAAAAACAATTCTGCCCTTGATAAAAAAATTAAAGAAAGATGGATTTCAAATTATTGCGATCGAGCAGGATGAAAAATCAGTGGACTATAAAAAAGTAAAAGCAAAAGCTAAGAATGCTTTTATTGTAGGCGCGGAAGTTACTGGTATCCCCAAAAATGTTCTCAAAAACTGTGACATTACCGCTGAAATCCCAATGCGAGGCAAAAAAGAATCTCTGAATGTTTCTGTTTCTTTAGGAATAGTTCTTTTTAGAATACTTGATATCTAGTTTAGCAATAAGAAGCGGTCGCTGGTTATTGCTGAATAATTTATTTTTGACACCTAGGGCAGAAGATTGTGGTGCGGGTTTGGATTAGGATTTTTTGGAGAGGCTTACCACAACGGGAGCAGGGGAGGCCGGCTTTGCCGTAGACTTTGTGCTCGCGGGCGTAGTTGCCACGAGTTTCATCAAGCAGGCGATAGGTGGCGACAGAGGATCCACCGGCACGGATGGCTCGTTTCATGATATCTATTATTACATCATGTAATTTTTCAACTTCTTTTGGTCTAAGTGTGTTCGAACTTCGGCGCGGATCAATACGAGCTTCAAACAAACTTTCATCAGCATAAATATTTCCGACACCAGTAACTACATCTTGGCTCATAATCACAGATTTTATTTTACCTTTTTTATTTTTCAAAGATTCTGCAAAATACTTTGCGGTAAAAATTTTGTCCAAGGGCTCTACTCCTAGTTTTATAAAGTGATTTTCTTTTTCAAATTCTTTTTCGTTTGGATAATATAAAACGTAGCCGAACATGCGAGTGTCGTTGTAATAAAGTGCGCCCTTTTCTAAGTGAAAAATAATATGAGTGTGTTTATTAGGCAAAGTGGATTCGGAGAGCTCGATAGGATGGCCACCCATAACTTTTTTGTCCCGATTTTTGCGCGCTTGCCTTGCCGAAGCCTTGCGCGAAGGCAGGTACGCGAACTGCCCGGTCATTTTCATGTGAGCGAGAATTATTTTATCGTGGTTTAGTTTGAAAATTAAATTTTTTGCCCGCCGTTCCACAGCAACAAATTTTTCACCCGTAAGTCCGTTTGTAAACTCTTGTTTCTTCTTTTTGGAAGCTGAACGCAAAGTGCCTTTACCTGAAACCAGTTTCGGTTTATTTACCTCTACCTTCAATATTATCTGTCCAAGGATTGATTTCTCCAATCCTCGGCGTAAATTTTCCACTTCTGGTAATTCCGGCATGTGTGGATTATAGCATTTGTGTTTCTATATGGCGGGAGAGTATAATGAGTGCAATATAATTATTAATCAATAATTAAATTTATGAAAAAATCAATAATATCCTTTATAGTTTTGGGTGCTTTAGTTTTCAGTGTTTTACAGATTAATCCTGCCAAAACAGTTGTTGCAGCCGGGTGTGTTGCTAATACTTGGGTAGAGAAAGCTTATTTTGGAGGACCGATCGGTTCATCAGAGAGAACAGAAGCTGCTGGTTTTTCGATTGGCACGACAGGTTATATAGGCACAGGAGTCAGGGAGTTAACTGGAATAGATTACAAAAAGAACTTTTGGGCTTGGGATCAAACGACGGACACCTGGACCCAAAAGGCGGACTTTGGAGGAGTGGCCAGATCAGGCGCTGTTGGGTTCTCAATTAATGGAAAAGGGTATATGGGTATTGGTTATAATTCTTTATTGGCACAGAGTTTACTGAAAGATTTTTGGGAATACAATCCTACGACAAATATTTGGACTCAAAAAACAGATTTCGGCGGAGGCGTAAGGGCATATGCCACAGGTTTTGCAATCGGCGCTATGGGATATATCGGGACGGGCTGGAGTGGACCCGGTGGAACAGAAAAAGACTTTTGGCAGTATGATCCTGCAACAGATAAGTGGACTCAAAAGACTAATTTCGGTGGCATAGAGCGAAGAGGAGCAACGGGTTTTTCAATTACTACTAGTGGTAGAGGATATATTGGCACTGGCTCCGATAGTATGGAAATAAATTTATATAAAGATTTTTGGGAATACAATCCTACTACTGATGCTTGGACCCAAAAAACAGATTTCGGCGGAGTGGCTAGGAATTTAGCAACAAGTTTTGCAATCGGGAGCAAGGGATACCTAGGGACAGGTCAAGGTGCATCTTCTTTGTTAAGAGATTTTTGGACATACGATTCTACGACAGATAAGTGGACTCAAAAGGCGGACTTTGGCGGAACAGCTAGAAAAGGCGCTGTTGGATTTTCTATTGATGATAGAGGATATACCGGTACTGGGTCAAATACTAGAGATTTTTGGGAATATTGTGGAGAGGAAGATAATTGTACCCCAAATACCTGGACTCAGAAGGCGGATTTCGGTGGGGTGGAGAGGAGTTATGCCACTGGTTTTTCAGTCGGGGGTAAGGGGTATATGGGTACCGGCAGATATGGCTCTACAAATCAGTTTTTTGAAGATTTCTGGGAATATAATCCGCTTGCAAATACTTGGACTCAAAAAGCGGATTATGGTGGAGATTTAGTGGGAAGTGCCACTAGTTTTTCAATAGGCAGTAAAGGGTATACAGGTACAGGTACAGGGGGAGGATCTAATTATCGTAAAGATTTCTGGCAGTATGACCCCGTCATTAATTATTGGAACCAAAAGGCGGACTTTGGTGGGGTAGGGAGATTTGGAGCTGTTAGCTTTTCTATAGATTCAAAAGGGTATATTGGTACTGGTTTATGGCTTCAAACCAGAAAAGATTTCTGGGAATATGATTCTTTAGCTAATACTTGGACTCAAAAGGCGGACTTTGGCGGAACTGCTAGATTAAGCGCTGTCAGCTTTTCTCTAGCGAATAAAGGCTATATAGGTACGGGTGATGATTTTTCAGGGCAATACCAAAAAGATTTTTGGGAATGGAATCAAGCAACAAACACTTGGGTAGAGAAAGCAGATTTTGGTGGGGGAGACAGAAGTTATGCCACAAGTTTTTCAATAAGCGGTAAAGGTTATGCAGGTTTAGGACAGAAAAATTATGGTAATGCTGTGATTATGAAAGATTTTTGGCAGTATGACCCAGCTACAGACGCCTGGACTCAAAAGGCGGACTTTGGCGGAGTAGCGAGGTATGGCGCTACTGGTTTTTCAGTCGGAGATAGGGGCTATATCGGGACAGGACGTATAAATTTATTCTCTCAAAGTTTAGTGAAGGATTTCTGGGAATATTGTCCGGACTAAATAAATAGCTATGCAAAAAAATAAAAAAATTCTAATAGGTTTTGTTTTGGTGGTGGCGGTTTTGATTGTTCTTTTCTCTGTAGGTAAAAATAGTCCAAAAGAAGAGAACCCTTATGAAAATTCAATAATCAGAATAGAGACTTTTGAAGGAGAGGCTGGTTGGGGATATGACATATTTATAGACGAAGTGAAATATATTCATCAAGCAAATATTCCGGCGTTACCCGGAGTTAAGGGCTTTGAAAGTGAGAGAGATGCGCGAGCTGTGGCGGAGTTAATGGTGCAAAAAATCAAAAATAATATCTTGCCTCCGGGAGTGACAGCGGAAGAAGTGAATGAGATAATAAATAATTAATTTTATTTTTTATTTACTTTTCCCTAAAATCTTTAGCGCTTCGCGGACTTTGGTGTTGGTGTCTGTGTCGGCAGGAATCTTTTTGAGCGCATCGCGAGCTTCATTTTGCGAGTAGCCGAGGGATTTGAGGGCTTCGAGCGCGTCTAATTCGCCTTGGAGTGAACCTTGTGTTTCCTCGCCGACTTTGTCGCGAAGTTCAAGCAGGATTTTCTCTGCAGTCTTTCGACCGATGCCGGAGATTTTAGTGAGGTAGGCGAGGTCGCCCGAGCTTATTGCTTTTTTTAGGGTTTCAATTGTTGCCACACTCAAAATCACCAGCGCGCCTTTTGGTCCGATACCCGAGACTCCGATTAGCAACTCAAAAAATTCCAATTCTTCGTAATCTAGAAATCCATAAAGGTCCAAAATATCTTCGCGCACATGAGTATGAATAAAAAGCATAGTTTCGCCACCCTCTTTTATTTTAGAAAGAGAGTCTGGCGGGACGCTTATTTTATAGCCCACCCCACCTGCCTGCGCAGGCAGGCCAGTCTCCACAATCACAAACTTTTCTGTTTTCTTGATGACTTTACCTTTTATACTGCCAATCATGATTAAATCATAGCATATGTTGCGATTTTTAAAGATTTCTGCTAAATTACACCTATGCCAATTACCCCAGTACTACATTAATTTGCCGAATGCGCAAATTACTGAGTACGGGGCGGGGAGTAAGAGTTTCGATTTATTACCATTTATAATTTTATTTTAATTTCGATTTAAAGACTATGCCGATTACAAAATCAGCTAAAAAAGCAATAAGAGTCTCCGCTCGCAAGAAGAGTTATAATGATTCCCGCAAGCGCGCGATGAAAGACGCGATGAAGAAATTTGAAAGGGTTGCCAAGACCGACAAAAAAGAGGCCGAAAAAATGCTTCCAGTTGTTTACGCTACTATTGATAAAGCAGCGAAAAAGGGAGTCATAAAGAAGAATAACGCTTCTCGGAAAAAATCTCGGTTAACAAAATTAATCAAGTAAAAAGTTCAGGATTTTCGTTTTTAGGGTACGGATATTTTTTTGCTAAAAAATTCCTCGTGCTCGCGCCGGTCGCGCTCTCAAGCCCCTAAAAACAAAAAATCCGAACTTTCTTAGAAACAAATTTTATTTTTTATAATTATGAGTCACTTACTAGAATTTTTTGGAACCGAATGTCCGCATTGTGTGCGGATGCATACGCTTGTGGAGCAGATAGAAAAAGAAGAAGGGGTAAAAGTAGACGCGTTTGAAGTTTGGCACAACAAAGAAAACGAAAAGAAATTACTTGAGATAGATAAAGATATGTGCGGAGGAGTGCCGTTTTTTTATAACGAACAGACTAAAAAATTTATTTGTGGCGAAGCGCCATATGAGACTCTAAAAGCTTGGGCTTTGGGTGAGCCGTTCACCCAAGAAGAATAAAGATACAAGTTGCCCTAATTTTTTAAGGCACTACGTTTACAGTAATTATCTCCCAATCAAGAAATTGGTTATTTTCCACATTATAAGCCTGTATTAGAAACATATAAGTTCCAGGAGCCATATCATCCAAGATTGGACTTTCCCAAGCAAAAGTCATTTCTTCCCCAGGGCCTATTAATTCATAAAATGAAGGTAGGTTTTCTACTCCATTTAATCCAATCCCATGAGCACGAAACTCCGATGGACCACATGTCAATTCGTCCGTATTTTCCACTTTTATTTCTATCCGATTATCGTTTTCACTTATATCGTAAGTGTATGGAGAGTAGGTAGTAAGAATGGGATCATCTTGGGAGCAATCTGGGAATGTTGCGTTCGGGTCAATTTCTACGTCGAAACTTATCCTTGAGGCGGTCAGATTAGTTATGGGACCGATGGTGATTCCCAAGGTGGAGTCTGAAAAAGTGTTTGACCCGACCAAAGCAGCATCTTCTACGTCATAAATCCACCACGTTTCTTCGTCTGGCGTTGTATCAAATAAAAAGGTTTGTGGTAAACCGGAAGGAAAATCATAGAATCCATGAACCAACAGACCGTTTTGATTTTCGGAAATTTCTTCGTGCAATCCCAGTCCGGCATCGAGACCGATAGCCCTTCTATTATCCACAGAGTATTTCAAACCTAATGCCCCACTGATTCCTGCTGGATTAAAAATTCTGGCGAATTTAATTCCTGCTTTGGTTTCTAACGGGTTGATAGTGTAATGACCGGAAGAAGTGATGTCTAAAATCTGATTTGGGTTAATCCACCCAAGATTTTTTTTATACATTCCATTGAAGTGTAAAGAAAACACAGGATTTCCCATTACGTCAAAATAGTTTCCATATTCTATAAAACAGTGTTGAGCGGAGCTGATAGGTAGAGAGTTGCAGTCTAGGCCATCTGCGTGGAGGACTCCGAAAGAGTGACCCAATTCGTGAGTTATAAGGTGGTCGAATATCCTCCATGAAAATGGCGGGGGATAGATTGAAGTGGCCGGAGTTCCAGAAAATATGTTATCGTCAAAAATAATTCTAGCCCTTGAAGCGGTATAATTTATTCCATTAAAATTTAAAGTTATCTGCCCTAAAGAGGATAGTCCAAAATTAGAATTACTATCTGGACAATTTACGATAAAAAGAAAGTGATTGTAAGATTGCAGAGGCACAGAATTTTGTATTATGTACTCGTCAATTTCTTCAATACCAATACCGAATTCTTCTTTTGGCATAGTTCCCGAACAAGCTTGGTTTTCGTCTTCGGTCTCAATCCATCCATAAATATCTCCATCCAGATATCTTTTCCCATAAGAATTTTCTTTGAAAAAATCGTTTATAATTCCATCGAAAATAAGGTTCTCTCCCTCACTGGCCTCAAACGGTAAGTTTTCTCCTTCTGGGTTAACCAAAAAAATCCCAATTTTATAAGGCTCTGGTTCAAGTGTTTCAGGGTTATATACTGTCATTATATTGTTAATATAATAAGCAGGGTTTGGGGCGACATGGACTGTTATTGAATCCGATACTTCTCCTTGTGCATTTTCACAAGTTATAGAAAATATTACTGTTTGAGTTAACGGTGTAGTTATGAAAGTTCCGCCATTTATGTTTTTCGGTCCAGCCCATCCAACAGAACCACCAATGCCGGTGCAAGAGTCAGCGTTTTCTACTACCCAAGTTATCTCGCTTGTGCTGTTTGTAGCAACTACTTGTGGATGAGCGGAGATACTTACAGAGAGAGTTGAGACTGCACCGAAAAGTCCATCACCCAAAAGTTTTCCCTCTTTTACCTCAATGAGTGTTGCTGGTCGCAGAGAATATTTATTGAATGCATACAATTTATATTTAATTTCAGACGATTCTGCTAGAAAATATTCTTCTTTGTAGTTTTCCGGATTCTCAAAATCATCATAGGCTATCATCTCTAATGAACCGGTTACATTTGAAACATCGGTCTCAAAATCTATGTATCTCGCCCTTTCAAGTTTTTCAAGAGTGCTAGATGTTAGAGGATAGTCATCCACGATTCTCCTTGCATTTCCATCGGCAAGCTCTATAAGTAAAGTATCTTTGCGTTCTGTTAGGAGTTCTTGGATAGCGGGATCCACTTCTTCCTCATCAAAATTTGGAGAAGACACTAATTCTTCAATTTCCTCGTTTAGCTCAAAGACAGATGTATTAGTCGCTTTTATAATTTTTACGCTAGAGTATGCTAAGAAAAATATAACTAATAATAAAGGTAAAAACAATATTTTTAAATATTTTTTCATGTCAAGATTATAACTAAACTATGTATGCTTGTAAAGTTAGTAAAGTTAGAGCTTTTTGGTGGACCCACGGGGAGTCGCACCCCGGATTCGTCCATGCCATGAACGCGTGTTACTACTATACTATGGGCCCTCTGCTAAAATTTAGCAGAATTATTTTTTATTGCAAAGCACTAGGCGTCATATGCCTGCTTAATTTGCAGAATACCCAGCCTGTCCAAAGTGAGATAAGGCCCAAGAGAAGTACTAAACCTGAGAAAACGTAGCCTACTATTCCTAAATGAAGTGCTGTAATAAGCGCGGTTGCTGTAATCCAAGTGTTGCGAGCTTCGTTTGCAGTCATTACTGGGTTGCCTTCGGCGTCCAATACCGGACTGCCAGCTTCATCTAATTTTTGGATTTGGCGAGGCATTTCAGCATAAGTCTTGCCCCCAGCACCTTCGAGTGCATGTTCGCGGATAATATCGGCTTGAGACATCAGGGTGAACGGTCCGCGGACTTTTGCGCTCGGAATGGAGGCGTCTGCAGGAGTTACGATATTTTCCTGCGTGACATTTTTATAAGTAAAACAAATACCCCAAATGCCGACTACCACCATCAATATTCCCGCGATAGTAGCTAACCAGCCACTGGTCTTTAAAAATTTTTGCATAATAAAAAGATTAGTTAATAAAAATTTGTATGAGTTTATTATAACACTTTGTGTCCCCGAGAGGAATCGAACCTCTATCGCAAACTCCGCAAGCTCGCATTCTATCCATTAAACTACGGGGACATTACTTTAAGCTAACAGTTTTCATGGGAAAAATCCACTAATATCGGCGTAACTCGTCGCATTTCTTTATTAAGTGTTCACCTAGAATTTTCCCTACATTCACTCCGGTATACTTTGAAAATAGAGTGAAAGGTCCGATGTTTATTTCCCCGATGACCCACTCTTCGCCTCGGATTAGAAAATCTACACCAGCATATTCTGCTCCTACCGCATTTTTTACCGCTATCGCGGTGGTTTTTTGGTCATTACTTAGTTCAAATTTTTTGGCGCTACCTCCGCGAGCGATATTGGAGGTTATATTTTTAAAATTAGTTCTCTTTACCGCTTCTACTACCATGTCCCCGATAACCGTGCATCTGAGGCTGGAGAATCCTTTACCGTGGTCGTTGAAGTAGGGTTCCACTAGCATTGGGTGGTATGTAAAATCAAGAAAAAGTTTTTTGAACAGTGAGCGCGGAGATTTTAGGCTGGCTCTGTGCTCTATTTTTATTTTTCTTTCTCCATTTTCTTGTTTTATTTCAACAATATCCACATTTTCCCAATGCCCGTTGTCGTAAGTAAAAAATTCTCTTTCGCATTTCTTTATTAATTTTACTCCATTTCCGGCTCCATCGCTCGGAGGTTTTACGACGTAAAGATTATCTTCTTCTAGATATTCATTTAGTTCCTCTAGAGAATGAATAGCTTTATCGTCCAAAACCGGTATATTTTTCTCCCGTAAAACTTTTTTTGTTGCAATTTTATTATGACCCAATTCTTGGCATTTAGTGGAATTAAAAAAAGGGATATGCCTTTCCAATAATTTTACATTGTTTGAGTATTTGGAGTTTTTCCTGTAAAACTTGGAGTCGTGTTGCACTATAGCTACCAAATTATTTTTTCTTACGAAATTCTCCGCATCTTTTTCTGAAAAAATCCACAATTTCGCTAGATTCAATCGCAGTGGCCGGTACTCCCTGCTCTGCTTTATTGTCTTGATTAGTTCGTCGGTAAACATTTTATCTGATTCATCTGAATTATAAAACCAATCCGGTATATAAATACCTATAGCGAGTTTTCTTATTTTTCCATGTTCTTCCACAGTTTTTACTTTAGTATTTTCAAGCAAAAGACGCTATCGTTAAACGAATCTAGAATCCCAGCGCGTCCATTATTTTCTCTGAAGGATGCTCTTTTATTTCTTCTTCGGCAATATTGTGAGCTAGTATCATGGCGCGGATTTTTTCTCCGTGATATGGCTCTATCGGCACAGAGAGAATAGGCATAAACATTCTGGACGAGCGGATAAAGAGAGTTGGTTTCAAATTTTTCTCGCTATCTACTTGAACCCAAAAAGATTTGATGCTCTCATAAGGGAAGAGGCGGTTTTTAATTTTAAATCCTTTTTCGTTTAGTTCATAGTCGGTAATACCCGGGGCTTTTTTTGCGAAATAACCCATCAACACTCCGCCGATGATAAGGAGCATGGCAAAAAAATAATTGCCGTAAATGAGAGACGTCAGCGCCCCAGCCACAATAATAATCCCAAGCGCCCAAAACCAGTCGTTGTTTTTCTCCTTGTGTTCGTATTCAAATGCGGACCATGTTATCTTGTTTTCTTCCATGCCTAAATTATATCACAAAGCTTGTGAAAATATGGCAATTACAGTAATGTAAATGGCGGAGGCGTCGGATAGAGGTTTATTCCACCTGTCTTGAAAACAGGAGTGTCGCAAGGCACCGTGAGTTCGAATCTCACCGCCTCCGCCCATGAAATTTTTGGGCATTGATTATGGAGAAAAGAGAATTGGGCTCGCGACTTCAGACGAACGAGGGATGTTTGCTTTTCCGAAGTTGGTGGTGGAAAATGGCATCGATACTCTAGATAAAATCGGTGAAATTTTGAAAGAGAATAAAATTACAGAAATCGTAATAGGGAAATCGCTCGATATGAAAGGCGAAGACAATCCAATAATGGAGCAGATTGAAGAATTCAGTGAGAAGCTCGGCAGGCGGTTTAGCTTGCCGGTGCACAAGGAAAAAGAGTTTTTGACGAGTGTGGAGGCTAGGCGGTATCATGAGGGCGATGGTAGAGTAGACGCTTCGGCGGCAGCGCTGATATTACAGAGATATTTAGACAGAAGAAGTAAGTTGGGCGACTAGGCTCTAGGCTTTAGGAGTCTAGCTAGAGCCTAATGCCTAAAAGCTAAAGCCCAAGAAACATGATATCAATTGAAGATTTTAAAAAAGTAGAAATAAAGGTATAATGATTACATGCTTCGCAATTCGCATAATAGATTTTTCCCGACGCCGGACTTTTTGGAGATGCCTTCTTTTGGACTGGATATTTCGGACGAGTCGCTAAAATTTGTGGAACTTCTTACTACCAGAGGTGGCATTAGACTTGGACGATACGGTGAACGGAAAATCCCTTCAGGTATCATCGAGTCTGGAAAAATCAAAGATCCAAAAAAGTTGGAACAAATTCTATCCGCGCTCAAAAAAGAAGTCGGCATAAAATCTGTGCGGGTTTCTTTGCCGGAAGAACAAGTTTATATTTTTAGGCTTCACTTGGATAAAACTGAACTAAAAGACATCAGGGAGAGAATAGAGCTCTCTCTTGAAGACCATGTGCCCATACCGGCCGAAGAAGCTATATTTGATTATGAACTTTTAAAAGAAGACGAGCATAAGCTTGAATTACAGGTGACAGCTTTACCTCGGAGTATCGCCGAAAGCTACTTATCTATTTTTGAAAATTCTGCAATTGAAGTGCAGTCGCTCGAACTTGAAGCGCAGGCTATTTCTCGGGCGGTGATAAAGAAAGGAGATTTGGAAACTTATATGATTGTGGACTTTGGCGAGAAACGAACCGGGGTTTTTATAATTTCTAACGGAATTGTAATTTTTGCTTCTACTCTAGAGTTTGGCGGGGACACACTTACGGAGATGATAAAGAAAAGTTTCAATATTTCGTTTGAGGAGGCGGAAAAAATGAAGCAAGAATACGGGCTTCAGCGCAATCTGGAAAATAAAGAAATATTTTCCGTGCTTTTAAACGGAGTATCAATATTGCGCGACGAGGTAGCAAAAAATCTCTTGTATTGGCAAACACACAAAGACGAAGGAGGTAATAGCAATCCGCTGATTAAAAAAATAATTCTTTGCGGAGGCAATGCGAACATTGTGGGGCTGGCGGACTATTTTTCTGTCAGTCTAAAGAATAGGGCAGAAACAGGAGATGTATGGTGTAATATTATAGACGATATTGCGACTGGCAAAAAATATATTCCCGGGATAAGTTTGGAAGAGTCACTTTCTTATGCTACAGCTTTAGGGTTGGCATTGGGAGATTTTAGATATGATTAATTTAATTCCAATTGAAGAGAAACAAAAAATGACAAGGGCTTTCTATCTTAGGCTCACAGTAGTTTCCCTTTTGGTTCTAGGATGCTCTATGCTCGTTGCGGGTGTAGCGCTACTCCCTTCTTATTTCTTTGTAAAAGTTAAACAAAATCTTGTGCTTTCAAAGCTTGAAGAGCAAAAGGCGGAAACACTTTCTTCTTTAGAGTTGGAAGCAGTAACTTTGACCGGTAAACTCAATGCAAAGTTAAACTTGGTTGAGAGTTCTTCGCAGAATAAATACATAGTCTCGCAAAAAGTAATCAATGAAATTCTACTAAAAAAAATACCAGAGATTAAAATAACCAGGATATCTTACAGTAGTTCGCAGGAAGGTAGAAAAATACAGATAAGCGGTACGGCGCCCTCCAGAGACAAACTTCTTTCTTTCAATAATGCGCTTAGCAATGACCCAGCTTTCAAACAAGTCGATCTACCGGTTTCCAATTTTGTGAAAGGTTCCAATATTAGCTTTTTTATGACAATTATCCCTAATTAAAATGAAGAAAAAATCCTTAAAAATCTATCTTTTTCTTTCCGTAATCTTTTTTGCGACATCTATCACGATATTTTTCTTCCTATATCAGACAGTAAAGGAGAAAAACGCAGAGGCGGAAACAAGTGAAATAGTATGGCAGGAAGAAGAATATCAGAGAGAAAATATAGAATCTATGGAAAATTTTTTAGAAGAAGAAGCGACCAAGATAGCTTTATTGGAAAAACACTTTATTTATGGTTCGGACATTGTGCCGTTTTTAGATTTGCTTGAGAGGCTAGCGCCACAGGTAGGGGCGGACGCGGAAGTCCTTTTGGTTGATAAAGCCAAAGACGGTTCTCTTCTTTCGGTTGACGTCAGAGTTATAGGAAATTTTGAGGCCATTTATAAGTTTTTGACGTTGCTTGAAAATTCGCCCTATGAGCTCGAAATTATTTCCGTGGATATTCAAAAAAAAGGAGGAGAGGGTGTCGAGAGTTCAAAATGGGAAGGAGTTTTCAAGGTGAAACTTTTGAGTTTTATTCCATAATTTTGAAAAAATGAAAATCACAATAAAATTTCCTAAAATTAAAAAAAGTTTCAAAAAAAGCGACCAAGGCATCAGACCTAGTTTATTTTGGAATATTATTTTATATACTGCTTTCGCGGTGATTCTTGCTTCTTTTGCTTTCGGCTTTTATCTTTTTCAGACTGTGAACAAAGGAACCGTCTTGTCAATCGAAGAAATGGAATCAAAAACGAATCTTATAAAAGAAGAGAGAGTTGATAGGGTATTGGAGTATTTAAAAACCCGCGCCGAGAAATCTTCTGAAATAATAAATACTCCGGCGCCTATCGTTGACCCGTCCTTATAAAAATGGTAATTTGACAACATGCGCCTTACTCAGCCCCGACGGTAAGTCGGGGAGCCGACAGAGTCGTCGGCTTTGGTAGAGACGCTTTGATAAAATTATTTGCGCGGTTAGCTCAGTTGGTAGAGCGCGTCATTTACACTGACGATGCCGGGGGTTCGAGCCCTCCACCGCGCACCGTTGCCTTCGTAGTTCAATGGATAGAACAGGGCTCTTCTAAGGCCTTGATGTAGGTTCGATTCCTACCGAAGGCACAATGGAAATCAAAATTCTATATGAAGATGAAAACATTTTGGGCATCGATAAACCCTCGGGTATTTTGGTGCACTCTGACGAGCGAAGCAAAGAAGAAACAATTCAAGATTTATTTTTGAAAAAATATCCAAAACTGGAATTGGTGCACCGGCTAGATAAAGAGACTTCCGGAGTTTTACTTTTGGCCAAAAATCAAAAGGCGCATGAAGCACTAAAAAATCAGTTTTCCGCCCCCGCTCTTGGATTAAAAACTAAAAGCGGGTTGGCGGACAGGCAAGACAGGGTTAGTAAGATATACATTGCGGTTGTAAATGGCTGGGTAAAAAAAGACCACGATATTATAAATGAGCCTATAGGCAGAAGTCCAACGGATTTTCGTCGTAGACTCTCCGGTCGGGGAGCGCGCGGAGAGATGCGAGAAGCGATTACAGAATACAATGTTCTAAAAAAATTCGAGGATGGAACAGGCAATAGGTTTTCTTGTCTAGAAATAAAACCAAAAACCGGACGGACGCACCAGATTCGCGTGCATATGAAGTACATAAATCATCCCATAGTTTGCGACAAGCTTTATGCGCCAAAAAATCCGTGCCCGGAATTTATAAATCGCCTAGCTCTGCACGCCAAGTCGATAGAATTCAAAAATTTAAACGGTGAGGTTGTAAAATTAGAATCGCCTTTGCCAAAAGAATTCTCAAAAATAACTTTTTAATTTTCAAATCTGATTAGCAAAGAGCCCAAAACTTTGCTATATTTTATAGATTATGTGTGGCATTGTTGGATATATTGGTAAAAAAGAAGCCTTACCGATCCTCTTAGAAGGACTGCGGGATTTGGAGTATCGCGGGTATGATAGCGCAGGCATAGCGATTTTAAATCAGGGTAAAATAGAAAGAATTAGAGAAGTAGGCAAGGTGGATATGTTGGTAAAGAAAATTGCCGGTAAAAAATTTCCGGGCTCCATCGGAATTGCCCACACTCGCTGGGCGACCCATGGAGGAGTGACAGAGGAAAATGCGCATCCGCACCTTGCAGGCAATGGTAAATTGGTTTTAGCCCACAACGGTATAATAGAAAACTATCGGGAGTTAAAAAAAGAGATTAAAGATCAAAATTTTGAATCAGAAACTGATTCGGAAATCTTAGCGAAACTAATTTTTCAAAATTACTCCGGCGACCTCCTGAAAGCGGTAAAAATGACATTGCCGAGAGTTCGAGGCACCTATGGACTTGCGATAATGCATGCTGACCATCCGGATGAGATAGTTGTGGCGCGTTTGGGGAGCCCGCTGGTGGTGGGTGTGGGTGAAGACGAATATTATTTAGCCTCGGATGTTACGCCGATATTGCCTTTTACCAAGCAGGTGACATTTCTGGACGATGGTGAAGTGGCATTAATTAATCGGCAAGAATTTAAAATTTTTAATTTAAAGGATGAGCAAATCATAAAGGGTGTAACTCAAATTGACTGGGACATAGAAACAGCGCAGAAGGGTGGCTTTGAAAATTTTATGTTGAAAGAAATTTTTGACCAGCCCACTGTGTTTGAAGATGCAATTCGCGGACGTATCGATATGTCCGAAGGCACAGCCAAGCTGGGAGGGCTTAATATGAACCTAGAAGAAATGCGAGCAATCAAGCGAATTATTTTAATCGCTTGTGGTACCGCCTCTTATGCTTGTCTTGCCGCCAAGTATGCTTTTGAAAGACTCTCTGGTATCCCGACCGAGGTAGATGTGTCTAGTGAGTTTCGTTACCGAGACCCGATAGTTGACGAGCATACGTTAATTTTTGCCGTGTCACAGTCCGGCGAGACAGCCGATACCATCATGGCCCTGCGAGAAGCAAAACGGAAAGGGGGGGTCGTGAGAGGGATTGTGAATGTTGTCGGTTCAACCATTGCCCGCGAGACCGGCGCCGGCACATATATACACGCGGGGCCCGAACTCGCTGTCGCTTCAACCAAGGCCTATACAAATATGGTTGCGATTCTTTTACTATACGCGCTGGAGTTTGGTCGCTTGCATCACACTACTCCCGCTACCGGGCAGAGGATTTTACAGAGCTTGCTCCAGATTCCAGAGAAGATGAATGAAATTTTAAAGCAGTCGGAGCAAATAAAAATTTTAGCGGACAAATACAAAGATTATAACGACTTCCTTTTTCTTGGTCGCGGGATAAATTATTCTGTCGCCTTGGAAGGTTCGCACAAGTTAAAAGAAATTAGCTATATTCATAGCGAAGCTTATCCAGCGGGGGAGATGAAGCACGGCATGAACGCGCTTCTGACTCCTGACTTTCCGGTCTTGGCTATTCTGACCCAGAATCAACTTTATGAAAAAATGAAAAGTAGCATAGAGGAAGTCCGAGCTAGGAAGAGTAAAACGATTATAATAGCGTCAGTCGGCGACGAAGAAGCGAAAGAGCTTGCCGACGATATAGTTTACGTTCCCAAGACCATGGAGCTACTTGAGCCACTTTTAAACACTATACCGCTACAATTATTTGCGTATCACACTGCGGTAGCGCTTGGGCGAGATGTGGATCGGCCGAGAAATTTAGCCAAGTCGGTGACTGTAGAGTAAAACCATGAAAGAAGAAAAAAATTTTAAAAAAATTGTGAAAGAAATAATTTCACTAAAGAAAAATCTAAAGACAAAGTTACCTCTTTTTACAAAAGGTAAAAAAGAAATACAAAAAGGTGTATATGTGGGTAAGGGTGTAAAAATAGAACCAAATGTATTTTTTGATACCAGTGCTGGAGAAATAGTTGTGGGTGATGATACAAGAATAAAAGCAAATGCCGTGCTTCGCGGTCCACTTATTATCGGTCAAGATTGTGTGATAAATAGTTTTGCGGAGGTATCGCATTCACAAATTAGTGACGTCTGTAAAGTCGGTGGAGAGGTAGAGGAGTGCATAATACAGAGCTACACCAATAAACAGCATTATGGATTTTTAGGGCATAGCTATATAGGAAGCTGGGTAAATATTGGCGGAGGGACAAGTGTTTCAAATCTGAAAAATACCTACAGTTCCATAAAAGTGAAAGGAGTAGACACGGGCAGTATTTTTTTTGGTTGCATTATGGGGGACTATTGTAAAACAGCTGTTAATACAACAATATTTTGTGGTAAAGTTATTGGAGAGTCTGCGCACTTATACGGTATGGTCACGAGGGATGTGCCAGCGTTCACGAGCCATGTCTCTTCATCCCAGATGTATGAATTACCGCTTGCTCTCGCAGAGAGAATCCAGAAAACAATGATGCAAAGGAGAGGACTCAATTTTACTAAAAGAAATCACGAGAACTTTAAGAAATTATTTAAGGAAACAGCGGGCGATAGAAAAGGGGCAAAAGTTAAAAAAGGAAAGTTAAAATTCTGAAAAAATTTTGTAAAAATATGGAGAAAATTTTAGTAATAGGAGCCTGCGGGCAAATAGGAGGAGAATTAACTCTGGCGTTGCGTCAAAAATATGGCGCGGGTAATGTCATAGCGAGCGACATAAAGGAAGAGGCTGAAATTCTCAAAGGCACAGGACCATTTTTAAAACTTGATATTATGAATGCGGAGGCGACTCGCGATTTGGTAAAAAAAGAAAATATTAAAGAGATATACCTCTTAGCAGCTCTACTTTCCGCAACCGGAGAAAAGAATCCGAAGCTCGCTTGGGAGCTTAATCTGGGAAGTCTAAGGCAGATTCTCCACCTTTGTGTGGACGAAAAGATAAAACTATTTTGGCCGAGCTCTATTGCCGTTTTTGGTAAAACTACTCCCCGCGAGAATACTCCCCAAAAAACAATCATAGAACCAAGCACCATGTATGGAATCACAAAGTATACCGGAGAGCTTCTGTGTGATTATTACAATAAAAAGTTTGGTCTGGACGTGCGTTCTGTGCGCTATCCGGGGCTCATTAGTTGGAAGAGTGAACCGGGAGGAGGGACGACGGACTATGCGGTGGAAATATTTTATGAAGCTATCAAAAAAGGTGAGTACATTTGTTTTCTTTCAGAAAATACCTACCTTCCGATGATGTATATGGATGATGCTATCCGAGCGACGCTTGAAATAATGCAAGTGTCAAGAAAAAAAATAAAAACCAGCATGGGATACAATTTGTCTGCCATTAGTTTTTCTCCCAAAGAAATAGGAGATGAAATAAAAAAGTATATTCCCGATTTTAAAATCTCTTACGCGCCCGACCACCGCCAAGCCATTGCCGACTCTTGGCCGGCTAGCATTGATGACAGCGTGGCGCGCGCCGACTGGGACTGGAAACCAGAATTTGATTTGCCAAAAATGACGCAAGTGATGTTAGAGAATTTAAAAGAGAAATTAAAGTAATATGTATTCCAAAAAATTAAAAGAAAATATCGAAAAAGAGCTAGAAAACCTTAAGCTACAAGGGAAGTTTAAGGTGGAACGAGAACTTGAGGGAGCGCAGGGTCCGGAGGTGGAGATTGGAGGCAAGAGAGTTTTAATGTTTGCTTCCAATAATTACTTAGGACTAGCAAATCATCCGGAAATTGTTAAGAGCGCCAGAGAAGCGATAGATAAGTATGGCTTTGGGCTTTCATCTGTGCGCTTTATTTCCGGAACAGAGACTATTCACAAACAACTTGAAAAAAAGCTGGCAAAATTTCTAGGAGTGGAAGATGCGATTCTATATTCCACAAATTTTATGTCTAACCTAGGATTTTTTGCCAGCATCACCAATGAAGCTTTTGGAGGAGATGGAAGCCATATGGATGCTATTTATAGCGATGAACTCAATCACGCTAGTATTATTGACGCATTTAAACTTTGTAAAAAAGAAAACATACAAAAAAGAATTTATCCGCATGGAGATGTTTCGGCGCTTGAGAAAATGTTGGAAGAAGATAGGCTAAATCCGCCAGCTGGCGGATATCGCTTCAAAATAATCGTAACTGACGGAGTTTTTTCCATGGAAGGGTATTTGGCGGACTTGCCTAAGTTAAAAGAACTTTCGGAAAAATATGAAGCCCTGCTTTTTGTGGATGACGCGCATGCGGTTGGGGTTTTGGGTAAAACCGGAGCAGGCACACCGGAGCATTTTGGATTTCAAGGCAAGATTGATATTTTATCTGGCACTTTTGGCAAAGCGCTTGGTGGAGCAGTGGGCGGATATGTCGCGGGGCGCGCCGACATCATAGAGCTTCTTCGTCAAAAGTCTCGCACTTATCTTTTTTCAAATTCTGTGCCCCCCTCTGTGGTCATGGCCTCCATGAGAGCCCTTGAATTACTAGAAGAAAAACCGGAACTTCTTAAAAAAGTGCGCGAGAACAGCGATTACTTTAGGAAAGAAGTTAAAAAAATGGGATTTGATGTTTTAGAAGGGGAGCATCCGATAGTTCCAGTAATGCTCGGCGACGCGAGTCTTACTCAGGAATTTAGCAAGAAACTTTTAGAGCGGGGACTTTTTGTGGTGGGACTTTGGTTTCCCGTGGTGCCTGAAGGCACGGCTCGACTTCGTTTTCAAATATCTTCAGCTCACACCAAAGACCAGATTGACCGCGCCCTCTCTATACTTTTGGAAGTAGGTAAAGAAATGGCTATTTTAAAGTAAAGTGTTTGCCATAAAGAATTTTTTATGCTAAAGTAGCTTTCACTACTTGTCCCGTTAGAAAATCAGTATTATTCTTATGGGCACTTTTAGTTTAATAGTTAAATTTTCTAATGGGATGGCAGGAAATATAGTAAGCAAAATAAAGTTTTCTCCAGTAGATATAGAAGAGCGCAAGGCACTTGTGTTTAATTCTGGGGATACAGTCAAAGTCTGGTCCAAAGTTTTAGATGAAAAAGGCAAGTCTCGTCTTCAGGCATTTGAAGGTATTGTGCTTGCACGCAAGCATGGGAGAGAGAATGGCGCGACTTTTACGGTGCGACGTGTGGCTTCTGGTGTAGGAGTAGAGAGAATTTTCCCGCTTTATTCTCCTATGATTGATAAAATTGAAATTACCAAGAAATCTCGCGCTCGCAGGAGCAAGCTTTATTATGTTCGTGAAAAAGCGGTCAAAGATGTGCGCCGAAAACTTCGCTCAAATGTTTCTATGGCGGACGCCGAGGATGCAGTTGAAGCCCCAACGCCCGAAGGGGCCGGGGTCCCGACTGAAAACGTCGGGAAAGAATAAAACGCGCGGGTGTCGTAACAGTAGCCGAGCAAGATTGAGGTTCTTGTGCCCGTTTAGGGCGTGGAGGTGCGATTCCTCTCCCGCGCACTTTTTGTCACTTTTATGTTTTAATTTTGTAAATTTTGTTTTTTATTTTTGTATGCTAAAATGGTCTTGTGGAATTACCAGAAGATATTTTAGCGAGAGTTATATTGTTTGTCCTGGGAGCCTTTGGTTTTTGGGTGGCTAGGCATATTTATATTCATAAAAGGTCCGAAGAGAATCCGTTGGTTTGCATGATTGGTTTTGATTGTCATAATGTGGTGCATAGTGATTATGCAAAATTCTTTGGGATTCACGTGGAAGTTTTGGGAATGTTTTATTATGGAGCAATTGCGCTTTTTTATTTTTTCTTGCTTTTCATTGCAAATATTCTGCCAGTGATACTGGTTGATTTTATGGTCCTACTTTCTTTTACCGCCTTTTTCTTTTCAGCCTATCTAATAGCCGTGCAATTGTTTATTTTAAAGAAGTTTTGTTCTTGGTGCATTGTTTCCGCTTTAGTTTCAACCGGAATATTTCTTGTTACCATACATGTTTATAATTTAAGTGAAATTTTCAACCCAAGCCTGATTTTTCAGTCCTTCATTTTATAGGTTTTAATAAATCATGCAAATTCCCAAACAACCCTGGTCTCTGTCTGCCTCGGAAGCGGTTTCTCTCTTAGAGACATCCCTAAAAGGGCTCTCCTTTTCCGTGGCGCAAAAGCGCTTGGCAGAATTTGGGGACAATACTTTTCACAATAAAGAAAAAAAAAGCGCAGTTTCTATTTTCCTAAAACAATTTAAAAGTCCGCTGATATTTCTGCTTGTTGGCGCCTCAATACTCACAATTGTTTTACATGAATGGATAGATACGGCCGTCATTTTATTTGCGGTATTGCTCAATGTTATCTTGGGATTTTATCATGAGTATGGCGCGGAGAGCACTTTAGAGAAATTAAAAACTTTTATCAAAGACAGAGCAAAAGTAGTGCGTGACGGCAGGGAACAAGAAGTGGATTCGTCCACTATCGTGCCGGGCGACATCATCAAGCTCTCTTATGGTTCTCGGGTGCCGGCGGATGCGCGGATTATAAATGAGAACAATTTGCGTATTGACGAAGCGATTTTAACCGGAGAGTCAATGCCGATAGAAAAAGGTGATGCGCCGGTGCCACTCACTGCTATAATTGCCGAACAGAAAAATATTACTCATGCAGGGACTTTGGTTGTGGAAGGATACGCGAGCGCGGTTGTTTTTGCCACCGGCAACAGTACGGAAATTGGTAAAATCGCAGGTATCGTATCTAAGATAGAAAGAGTAGAAACACCACTCCAAAGGGGAGTGGGTAAATTGGCCTGGCTTATATTTTTTGTGGTCTTGATAATAGTTCTCGGTATACTTATTTTAGGAATTTCCCGCGGGGGGGACTTGATACCGATGCTTCTTCTCTCGGGGGCGGTTGCGGTAGGCGCGGTACCGGAGGCGCTTCCCATAGCGCTTACTGTGATTTTAGCCATAGGAGCCAAAAAGATAGCGGACAAGAAGGGAATTATTAGAAAATTAACTGCGGCTGAAACATTGGGCTCTGCCACTATCGTTTTGACCGACAAGACCGGGACACTGACTCTCGCCGATATGCAACTCGTGGGAATTCACGGAACTGGAGCTTTAGTATCCGAATCCAAAGAAAGCACCAAAAATCTCCCCCAAACTTTTTCTTCCGAACAAAAAAAGTTACTTGAGCTGGCGCTTCTCAATGTAGATATTTATATTGAAAATCAAAATGAAGAAATGAAAAATTGGACTTTCAAGGGGCGACCTTTTGAAGTCAATATTGCCAAATCAGGGCTTTTACATGGTGTTTCGCTTGACGGTATCTCCGGGGATACTTCGTCTTTGATTTTGCCTTTTAATTCAAGTAATAAATTTTCTATAGCCCAAGTTGGTAATAAATATATAGCTATGGGCGCGCCAGAGATTTTACTGAAGAAATCAAAAATTGGGAAAGAAGATTATTTAAAAATAGAATCTTGGATTGAGAAAACAAGTCGCGAAGGGAAAAGACTGATTGGACTCGGGAGTTTCCCAAAAGAGACAAAGGGAGAAAATGGACATTTTGATTTAGGTCAAGTAGAAAATTTGGAATTTTTAGGAGTGCTTACGTTTTACGACCCTATCAGACCGGAAGTGCCGGAGGCAATAAAAAATATACAATCGCATGAGATGAAAGTGGTGCTAGTGACAGGGGACCTGGCGGGGACTGCGGTATCTGTCGCGAGTGGGCTTGGCTGGGAGGTGACGGACGAAGAAGTGGTTACTGGTGGTGAATTGCGCGTGCTCACGGATGATGAATTGACTGCGCTTGTGCCCAAGATAAAAATATTTGCGCGGGTGACCCCGGAAGACAAACTCCGTATCGGGCAAGCCTATCAGAGATTGGGTGAAGTAGTGGCAATGACAGGAGACGGGGTGAATGATGCGCCGGTCTTGAAAGCGATGGATATTGGCATCTCGCTCGGATCGGGGAGTGATGTGGCAAAGTCGGCGGCGGACTTGGTGCTACTTGACGATAATTTTCAAACGATCTCTCTTGCCATAGATGAGGGGCGAAAAATTTTATCTAATATTCGCAAAAGTTTTGTGTATCTGATGTCAAACTCGCTGGATGAGGTTTTTGTGATCGGGGGAAGTCTCTTGGTGGCCTTACCACTACCTATCACCGCGCTTCAGATAATCTGGGTGAACCTTTTTACCGGTTCTCTACCGGCGCTTGCTTTTGCCTTTGAGGAAAATATGGATAAAGAAAAATATAGGGGGAAAGACCTTCGACTTATTTTTACCAAAGAAGTTAAAGTGCTTACTTTTGGTATAGGTGTCTTGAGTTCATTTTTTCTTTTTCTATTATATTTTTTCTTACTGAAGACAGGTCTTGAAGTCCATATTGCGCGGTCAATATTCTTTGTGTGTTTCTCTTCTTATATTTTGGCGGTGACTTTTTCTTTCCGAAGTCTGCATCGCCCGCTTTTTTCTTATCCGATTTTTGGTAACCGCAAGTTAAATTATAGCATCATCATTGCAACGGTTATTTTGATATTTACTATGACTGCGCCATTTATGAGGCAAATTTTTGATATCGCTCCGCTCCCCTATGTGTGGCTTCCATTTATCGCCGTTTGGCTTGTGCTCAATGTTCTTCTGGTAGAGGGGGCGAAATATTTGATGCGTACACATGGACATCTCTTGCATAAATTACCGCATTTTAAATTTTTCCGTGAAAGAGGCAAATAAACTTGCTTATACTCCTCATTTATTGGTATAACTAGCAATACATGGAGGCTATGGTGTAATGGTAGCACACGAGCTTGTGGTTATATTCAGAGTTGTTTTTGTTTACGGATGTCTCTTTTTTTGGTATAATGCAACTATGCCAATAGTTAAATGTAATTTATGCTCAAAGAGTTTTTTTGGGAAACTTTCTGCTATTAAGAAAGGATGGGCAAAATATTGTTCCTCCTTCTGTCAGTACGAAGCAAGAAAAAAAGGTAAAACTTTACCTTGTCATATTTGTGGTAAAAAAACTTACAAACAAGTAAAACAACTGACAAAGTCAAAAAGTGGCAAATTTTTTTGTGGTAAATCTTGTCAGACAGTTTGGAGGAATCAATATTTTGTTGGAATTAAACATCATAATTGGAAAACTGGGTTATTTGTTTACAGGAGTCTATTAACAAGGCATAAAACTCCTAAAATTTGTATCTTATGTAAAAGTCGAGACCGTAGAGTTCTAGCTGTTCATCATATTGATAAAAATAGAAAAAATAATAAAGTATCAAACTTAGCATGGCTTTGCAATAATTGCCATTTTTTAGTTCATCACTATAAAGACGAGTCCTTGAAATTTAAAAAAAATCTGTCATTATATAGGACACGGAGCAAATCTTCGTAATATGGTGCCCGTAGTTTAGTGGTAAAACTTCGGCTTGTGGAGCCGATATCGAGAGTTCAATTCTCTCCGGGCACCCAAAAATTATTTTTTTCTTTATATGCAATTCCCTCAAACAATTTGGCAAGATGACAAATTAATTCAAACTCTAACGAATGGCGGAGTGGCCGTTATGCCGACGGATACGATTTATGGAATAGTCGGCTGTGCGCTCCGGCAGGAGACGGTGGAGCGAATTTATAAAATAAAAAATAGAAATGAAGATAGCCCTTTTATTATCTTGGTAGGCAGTATGGAGGAGCTTGAAAAACTAGCTCTAGAGTTAGCTCTAGAGTTAACTAACGACGAGAAAAATGTAATTTCAAAATTTGAGAAACCGACAAGTTTTATTTTACCTGTCAGAGAAAAAAAAGAAAAATATAAATACTTATACCAAGGTCAAGATAGTTTAACTTTTAGAATCCCAATAGAAAATGGCCTTTGTGAATTACTAAGACAGGCCGGTCCCTTAGTAGCGCCTTCAGCGAACCCAAAAGGGTTGACTCCGGCGAAAAATATTAAAGAAGCCCAAAAATATTTTGGCGACGAAGTTGATTTATATATAGATGACGGAGAAATGGTAAGTGAACCATCTCGCATAGTTCGTTTGTATCCTGACGGCAAAGTCTCTATAATTAGGGAATGAAAATTCTACGAGATTTTGACTTAAAACCCTTAAATACCTTTGGTATTTCTGCCAAAGCGAGGTTTTTTGTCGAGATTAGGGCGGAGGCAGAGTTCAAAGAACTCTCTTCACTACCAGAATTCAAGGAGAATGAAAAACTTTTTCTAGGTAGTGGAAGCAATGTTTTGTTCACTAAAGATTTTAGTGGTATTGTAGTTTTAAATAAGTTGACGGGGGTAGAGGTTCTCCATGAAGACAATGAAAATACTTTAGTTAGGGCAATGAGCGGGGAAGTATGGCACGATTTGGTTTGTTTTGCGGTAGAGCGGGGACTTTGGGGAATTGAAAATTTGTCGCTTATTCCCGGCACGGTGGGCGCGGCGCCGATGCAAAACATCGGAGCGTATGGAGCGGAACTCAAAAATACACTTGAGAGTGTAGAAGCATATAATGTAAAAACCGGCGAGAAAAGAATTTTCGCGCGAGACGAATGTGGTTTGGGTTACCGGGATAGCATTTTTAAAAATGAATTAAAGGATAAATATTTTATAACGGCGATAACTTTAAGGCTTAGCAAAATTCCCAAAAAGAATTTGGAGTATAAGATTTTAAAAAATTATTTAACAGAGAAAAACATAATAAATCCGAACTTAAAAGAAATTAGTGAAGCGGTTTGCAGTATTCGCAGGAGTAAACTTCCGGACCCGAAAGTTATCGGCAACGCCGGCAGTTTTTTTAAAAATGTTTTTGTGAATGAAGAGAAACAACAAGAGCTCCTAAAGCAGTATCCCGATATGCCTTTCTTTAAAGAGGGAGGAGTGGTTAAAATTCCCGCCGGTTGGTTGATTGAAAAGTGTGGATGGAAAGGTAAACGAGTTGGCAACACTGGCGTGCATGAGCGTCAGGCCTTAGTTGTAGTGAACCACGGTGGCGCGACCGGAGCGGAAATAAAGTCTCTAGCAGAGCGAATAATCGCTTCCGTTCATACAAAATTTGACCTCATCTTGACTCCCGAAGTCAATTTGATATAGCTCTGATTTTGGTATATAATATGCTCATGCAAAATAAAAATCATGTGGTTATTTGGTTTTTGGTGGTATTGGCTGTAGTGGGGATTTTAATATTTATTAGTAAAGATAGCAGAGAAGATTCTCTCGAAAATGAGTCAAATTCTATGGAAAATGAAAATAAAGAAGAAAGTACTCAAAATGCGGTTAGCCCAATAGAGGGCGTGAAAGTAACGGTTTTACAAGCGGGCTCGGGCGAAGAAGCAAAAGCGGGTGATATGGTATCTGTAAATTACACAGGTAAATTTGTTGACGGCACTCCGTTTGATTCGAACATTTTACCCGAATTTCGCCACGTACTTCCTTTTGAGTTCTCGCTTGGCGCAGGGGCAGTTATTCGAGGCTGGGATATTGGAGTCGCTGGAATGAAAATTGGAGAGAAAAGAATTTTAGAAATCGCGCCGGAATATGCTTATGGAGCGAATGGATATCCTCCAGTAATACCTCCGAATGCGACATTAATTTTTGAAGTCGAACTTGTTAATATTAATAAATAATTTTTATGAATCATATGATGGAAGTTAAAAACGAGGATAGAAAAAATTTATACGGAGCGATTACGCTCTTGGTCTTGATATTATCTGTTTTCTTTATTATAAAGATTGTTCTTCAATTCACAGACAAGGGAAGTTTAGGAATGGGTGAAATTCGCACCATTACTCTTTCAGGTCACGGCGAAGTGCAGGCAGTGCCGGATATTGCAAATATTTATTTCTCAATTACCAAAGAAGCAAAAACCGCCAAAGAAGCGCAGGATGCCGTGGCGAAAATTGAGAATGACGCAATTTTGTCCTTAACAGAAAATAAAGTTGAAAGCAAAGATATAAAAACAGAGAATGCTTCCTTCAATCCTAAATACGAATGGCAATCAGAAGTTGGAATGCGACTCCCTTGCAACGAGTGGGGTTGTCCGCCCTCTTATGGCAAGAGCGTGATAGTAGGTTATGAGGCAAGTGAGAGTATAACAGTAAAGGTAAGAAATATAGATGATGTCGGAGTTATCATGCAAGATTTGGGAACAGTCGAGGTGACGAATTTAAGCGGTCCGGATTTCTCAATCGATGATGAAGACGCGCTAAAGACGGAAGCTCGCAGACTTGCTATTATGGAAGCGAAAGAAAAAGCCGGAGTGTTGGCGGATGACTTGGGAGTCCGCTTGGGTAAAATCACAAGCTTCAGTGAAGGAGCAGGCGGTTTCTATCCTGTGTTTGGGAAAGAAATGCTTATGAGCGCCGACGGAGCGAGTTCTACTCCTAGGGCGCAACTACCAACCGGTGAGCAAACTATCAACTCGGACGTGACTATTACTTACGAGATAAAATAAATATCTCCGAAAATGTTATAATGAGGTAATGAATTTTCAGGCGCGGAACACTATTTTTCTTGTTTTCTTGTTTTTTTCTGTCTTTAGTTTTACTTTGGCGAATATCGGAACCATAGATACGTCCGCCACAAACCAAGCGAAAGTGTGTCACAATGTCGCTTGTGATGATTTTGGCATAATTAATTTTGAGTTATCGAGTGAGCCCTATATCGTAATTGAAAATAACAATGGTATTAGCGGGAAAGTTTGGGGTGATGAACTCGGTTGGATTTTCATGAATCCAACCGGGCAGGGTGTCACTTTTATGAACGAAGAGACGGGGCTCCTGACTGGCTATGCCTGGAGTCAAGTTTCAGGTTGGATAGATTTTTCTCCAACCGGACAATCTGTAACTATAGACCCAGTAAGTGGAGAATTTAGCGGTTATGCTTGGACAGGTGGCGCTTACGGCGGATGGATAAAATTTGATTGCACTGACGCTTCTACTTGCGTACGCACGACTTGGCGGAAGAATGATGGAGGTGGTTCTAGTGGTAGTGGAGGCGATGGGGGTGGAGTTACAGTTATTGATGACGGGGGTGGGGTGGTGACTCCTCCACCTGATATACCGACAAATGTAAATCCACCCTCTCCACCTCCTCCTCCAGGTGAACCAATTTTGCCCGACTTACCGCCTTCTCTTCCTCCTCCGGATGGCCCCGGCGGGCCGGGAGATGGTGGAGGAGGAGGTTTTGTGTCTGATGTTATAACCGCGGTGCAAGTTGGTTTTTTGAATTTAATTGATAAACTTTTTTATTTAATAAAAAGTCCGGTTGGTAATTTGATAAGTAGAATTGTCACAATTCTAGGTTTACTTTCCGGAGTTTTTGCTCTCTTTGGTTTAGGAGATATTGGTTTAAATCTGCTTAGACTTTGGTCTTTCTTTTTATATGGGATGGGTTTCAAAAAACGCAATCGTCCTTGGGGGGTGGTATATGACAGTATTACCAAACAACCACTGGACCCCGCTTATGTTGTTTTAAATGACATGGAGGGTCGTGAAATAGGAAGTTCTATTACAGATTTGGATGGCAGATATGGATTTTTGGTTTCGCCGGGAACTTATCGAATTGTGGCAAGTAAGACTAACTACACCTATCCTTCGCTAAAACTTACAGGTCGGACCAGCGATGAACTCTACAATGATTTGTATTTTGGAGAACAGATTGAAATAAAAGAAGAAGGAGAAATCATTGCTAAAAATATTCCGCTTGACCAGATTGGCTTTGATTGGAATGAGTTTGCCAAGAAAGAGCAAAGAAGAATGAAATTTTATCATACAAGAGATGTTCTACTCGCCAGGTTTTCCGATTTTATGTTTTTTCTAGGTTTTGTTGTGTCTATTATTGTTCTTTTTGTGGTGCCGAAGCCTTATAATATCATTATCTTTTGTTTATATATTGTGCTCTTGTTTCTTAGACGCACTACAATCAGAAGAAATAAAAAAGGACGGGTAGTTTATAAAGTCGACAACACTCCGCTCTCTTATGGAGTCTTACGTGTTCGTTTGGCTACAACCGGACAAGAAGTTGCTCGTCGAGTGCTAGACGAAACAGGGAACTATTACTGTCTTGTACCGAATGGTGTTTATAATGTAAGTATAGAAAAGAAAAATGATGATTCCTCTTATACAAATATTTTCACGTCTCCTGCTCTGGAAGTGAAAGAAGGTATCTTGAAAAAAGATTTTAAAATTTGACTTTTTTAGTAAAAAGAGTATTCTCTAAAAGCCCCCTTTGGGGCTTTTTTATAAACAATATTTTTCAATTATGTCAAAAGTAACCGAATATTTAAAAGAAACAAAGACAGAGTTAAAACACGTGATTTGGCCCTCCAGAAAGCAAACTGTGTATTTTACACTTATAGTTATCGCACTTTCTATCCTAGTCGCTTATTTTCTAGGAGTTTTTGACTTTCTTTTCAGTAGAGGCTTGGAGAAAATAATTTCCCTTTAATTTTTTTATGTCTAAACAAGAAACACAAGGAGCAAGAAATTGGTATGCGATTCATACCTATGCGGGATATGAGAATGTCGTGCTTCGCAATTTAAAACAGCGCATTGATAGTTTGGGTATGCATGAAAAGATTTTTAACGTGATTGTGCCGGTGGAAAAGAAAATAAAAATAAAAGCTGGCAAACGAGTGGAAGTGGAAGAAAAAATTTATCCGGGCTATGTGCTGGTGGACATGATTGTGACGGATGATTCTTGGTATGTAGTGCGCAATACTCCGAGAGTGACGGGGTTCGTCGGAGCCGGAGTAAACCCAGTGCCCTTAAAAAAAGAAGAAGTAGATTATTTGTTTAAGAAGATGGACGCCACGACCGCGAAACACAACATTGACCTTGCGATAGGCGAGGGGGTGATGATTGTGGATGGACCATTTAAAGATTTGGAAGGCAAGGTAAACTCTGTGGACCAAGAGCGAGGCAAGATAAAAGTCTTGGTTTCAATGTTTGGTCGTGAGACACCCGTGGAATTAGATTTTCTTCAGGTGAAGAAAATCTAAGACTTGCAAAGCCGACGTTTTAGTCGGCTCCCCGACAGTACGTCGGGGGTCATAAGCAAATTGCAATTATAAAAAGAGTATAGTAAGGTAACAATATTGTATGGCAAAAAACATAATCAAAAAAGTAAAATTACGTGCGCCAGCAGGGCGAGCAACCCCAGCTCCACCGCTTGGACCTGCGCTCGGACAAGCGGGGATAAACATTGGCGACTTTGTCACCAAATTCAATGCGGCCACAAAAGATATGGCGGGAGATGTTGTAGGAGTTTCTATTGTCGTGTATGAAGACCGCAGTTATGATTTTACCGTGAAGACTCCACCGGCCTCCGGTTTAATTCTAAAAGTAGCCGGCATAGAGAAAGGTTCCGGTAAAAATGCCTCAACCAAGGTTGGGAAAATAACCCGCGCCCAAGCTCTTGAAATCGCTAAAAAGAAGATGAAAGACTTGAATTCCAAAGACGATGAAGGGGCGATTGCTATCATCGCCGGCTCTGCCCGCTCTATGGGGATAGAAGTCGTCAAATAGTAGAAAGTTCATAAAGTAATCAAGTTCATCAAGTAGAATTCTTTATAACTTTATAACTTTTAACTAATTCATTATGCAAACACTAACTGAAAAGGATTATAAGAAAATTCTGATTTGTTTAACCCTTTATCTTACCTCGATTTTTGCAGCCAATACACTAGGCATAAAGTTAATGCCCTTTTTATTTGGCACTCATCTTTCGGTAGCAGTTTTTTGTTTTCCGGTTGTTTTTATAATGACTGATGTAATTGGGGAGGTTTATGGTAAGAAAATGGCAAAGAATTTTGTTCTGGCAGGAGTAATCTCTATAATTCTTTTTCTTCTTTATTCTTTTATCTCTACGATTACTCCGTGGGCAGAGAGCAGTCTTTGGGTAAAGGGAAGCTACAACCAAATATTTGGTCTCTCTGCTCGTTTTGCTATAGCCTCACTCGTCGCTTTCTTTATTGCAGAGTATCAAGATGTTATTTCTTTTTTCTTTTTTAAAAAACGTACTGGAAAAAAAATGTTTTGGCTTCGGTCCAATCTCTCCAATATTTGGTCTCAATTTTTAGATACAGTTATCTTTATGTTTATCGCTTTTCTGGGAGTGTATCCGGTAGCTACAATTATAGCTATCATAATTCCGTGGTGGATTTTTAAAGTTCTTATGGGTTTTGCCTATACTCCGCTTTCTTACTTTGGAATTTATCTTTTAAGGGGAAAAAATAATGCCAACAATGTTCCCGCGAACTAAATTTACGGCTTTTGTCGCAACGAGTATCGACGGTCGCATAGCTAAAAACCCCAAAGAACTTTCGAGTACTTGGACCAGCAAAGAAGATTGGGTTTTCTTTCAAAAATCGCTTCCCGGGTTTGATGCGGTGGTTGTGGGATTCAATACTTATAAAGTTTCCGAAAACAGGTTGAAAAAAAGAAATACAATAGTTTTTACTTCCAAAGTTAAAAAGCCAAAGAAAGTCGGCAGTGTCACATTTCTAAATGTGAATAATTCGGATGTTTTTGATTTTATAAAAAAAATGAACTATAAAAAAGTGGCTATTTTAGGAGGTCCCAGAGTTTATGATTTTTTTCTGAAGAATAAAATGCTTCATGAGTTATCTGTTACCATTGAGCCTTTAGTTTTTGGGGCGGGAGTTCCGATGTTTACTGGAGAAAAATTTACAAAATACAATTTTGAACTCCAATCTGCAAAAAGGCTCAACAAAAAAGGGACAATCCTGTTAAAATATAAATATGCAAGTTAGGACCATTAAAACCAGAGTATTTAAAGAGAGAGAAGGTTTACTGTCTTTTGTTCTTAAGTATGTCAAAAAATTGCCCGAGAAATCTATTTTAGTTGTTACCTCAAAAATAGTTTCCCTTTCAGAGGGGAGGGTTGTCGTGTTTAAAAATAAGAATGAAAAAATTAAAATAATAAAGCGTGAAAGCGATGTAGCTTTAAAAACCAAATTAGTTTGGCTTACCATAAAAGATGGTATGGTTATGGCATCTGCTGGAGTAGATGAATCAAATGCAAAGGGTAAATTGATACTTTTACCCAAAAATAGTTTCAGGTCTGCGTATATTTTAAGAAAAAAACTTCAAAAAATATTAAAATTAAAAAAATTAGGAGTAATCATTACCGATAGCAGAACTTTTCCACTGCGCGCAGGTATTGTCGGCGTTGCGCTTGGATATGCCGGGTTTAAAGGAGTAAGGGATTATCGCGGGAAAGGAGATATTTTTGGAAGGATTTTAAAATTTTCCAGGACAGATGTAGCCGATAGTTTGGCGACGTCTGCAGTATTGTGTATGGGAGAAGGCAAAGAACAGCAACCGCTTGCGCTCATTACCGATGCGATAGTTGAATTTACCGAAAAAGTTAATAAAAAAGAGTTGTTGATTGACCCAAAGGAAGACCTGTATCTGCCTCTTTTTGAGAAGATAAAGAAGATAAAAGGATTAAATTTAAAAAATTATCATAAATTTTAAACGTTGGCTTTTTGATCTTTGAGGAGGTATATTATAAGTATGGCGAAAATCTCTAAAAATACCAAAGACTACCCCAGACCTTCTTGGGACGAGTATTTCCTTGAGGTAATGTACACTATAGGCAAGCGCTCCTCTTGCGACAGGGGGAGGAGCGGTTGTGTTATTACCAAAGACAATAGAATCTTGGCGACTGGTTATGCTGGGTCTCCTATAGGCACCAAGCACTGCGACGATGTTGGCCATGAACTGCAAGGGACTTTATATCAAGACGGCACCAAGTCTATGCACTGCATACGCACTGCTCATGCAGAACAAAATGCTATTGTGCATGCGGCGCGCGTAGGTACCTCTCTTTTGGATAGTACGATATATTGCAATATGATACCCTGCTATGCTTGCGCCAAAATGATAATTAACGCTGGTGTAGTAAAATTAGTATCTAAAAAGGATTACCATGCCAGCAAGCGAACCAAAGAAATTTTTAGAGAAGCAGGAATAAAATTTAAGATTATCAACAAGGAAGTTACTAAATATAAAGATCAGTAAAATGATTGATTTAAAGGAACTGCAGAAGGAAGTGATGCGGAATAAACTCGACAAAGGTTTTAACACCACCGATGTTGCTCTTGAGTTTTGCCGAGCACACGAGGAACTCTCCGAAGCTTTTTCAAAGTTCAGTAAGGGTCAAGCTGGAGTAGCCGAGGAGTTTGCCGATGTGGCGATATTTCTACTTGGTATGTCTGAAATCTTGGGTTTTGATTTAGAAAAGGAGTTGATAGAGAAAATAGAAAAAAACAAACGTCGTCAGTATAAAAAAATAAAATCCCCGGACGGGAAAGATATTTTCATTAGGATTAAAACTTCCGAAGATCCTTAATCCTCTTTTTTCTCAAATTTACCATACTGACGGCCATCGAGATAGTAAACTTATATTTTTTCATAGATTGAGAAAGTGTAGTCGTGTGGATTTTTTTCGTCCGCTTTATGCTCTTTGCGTGAAATTTCATTCCAAAGTATCGGAATAATTTCCGGAAAAAAAGTATCGGCATCTTTTTCTTCCGCGTCCACATGGGTAATGTAAAGTTTATCGGCATATTGCATTGCTTGCTTGTAAATTTCTCCTCCGCCGATAACAAATATTTCATCACTGCTCTCTTTAAACAAAGCGATAGCTTCCTCGAGTGAATGTACCACATCTACGCCACCCGCCTGCAAATTGTCGGGCAGGTGGCGTAGATACGTTTTGTCACGGGTTATTACCATGTTTCTACGCTTTGGGAGCGGACCACCTGGTAGGGATTCAAAAGTTTTACGTCCCATGATAACCGCGTGACCCCTAGTAATTTCCCTAAAATATTTCATATCTTCCGGCATATGCCAGAGCAAGGTATTATTCTTGCCGAGTTCATTATTTTTTCCGATAGCTGCGATAAGTGATAATTTCATATTTTGTCATTCTAACATTCTATAGAACATTGGAATGATATTATATTGCTATTTCAAAAGGAATTCTAGGATAACTTTCGTAATTTAATAATTTTGTATCTTCGTATTTCCAGTCAAAAATAGACTTCCAGTTTTCAGTTTCTATTTTTGGAAGAGGGTATTTATTTACGTCTCTCCCGAGCTGTTCCTTGGCTCCCTCTACATGATTTTCAAAAAGATGAACATCAGCAAGAAATCCAACCAGTTTTCCTTCTTTCAGTCCAGACTCTTTTGCAAGCAGATGAAGTAGTAGAGCGTAGCTTGCAATGTTAAATGGAAGACCAAGCATGGTATCTACCGAACGTTGATTCCACATTAAGTTTAGTTTACCGTTTATAGTGGTTACTTGAAAAGAATAATGACAAGGAGGAAGACCCATTTCATCTAATTGCGCTGGGTTCCACGCATTCACAATCATTCGTCGGTCTCGCGGATTTGTTTTCAAAATCTCTATCAATCTTTTCAGCTGGTCTATACCTTGACCCCCGTAATCTGAGTCATAACTTTCATATAGAGCATTGAAATGTCTCCATTGGAATCCGTATATCGGACCCAAGTCTCTCTCTTCCAGCATTCTTTTCTTTGAGATTTCATCGTGACCGTAGGGCGCTTTCTTGGGGCTTGCCCATTCATCCCAAATGTGATTATTTCGCTCTATCAACCATTGTTTGTCGGTAATTCCGTTTATGAAAAATTCTAGCTCTGAAGCTATGAGTCGCAGTGGCATTTTTTTTGTTGTTAAGAGCGGGAACCCTTTTGACATATCGTGTTCAAAGAAAGCTCCGGCGATTGTGTAAGCGGGAGGTCCTTGTCTAGTAGAAACCTTCTCTCCTTTTTCCAAAACATTTTTCACTATATCTAAATAAGCTTTCATACTATTCAGTATAGCTTTTATTTACTTTTTCACAAAAATTGACAAAAGAAAGTAATAATGCTACTCTTTTTACATCATTCTCATCTTTTGCGTCTCTTGTGACATATTGGGAGTGACCCCCAATATAACAATCAGATGTACAAATCTCATTTAAAAGGACCAAAGAAATTTGGTCGTTCAGTTTCGTCTTTTAGAACACCTACCCGCACAGGTGGGAAACCTCGCCGTGGTGGTGGTTTTTCTCGTGGCAGTGGCAAAAAGAAATTTAGTGGTGCAGGAAGAGGAAGAAGAGGAGACAGAATAGACGTTTCTCGTTTTATAAAGAAAGGGGAACATAGAGAAGAAAAGCCGTATGCGCACAAACATACTTTTTCGGATTTTCCTTTTAATCCACAGCTTCATAAAAATATCACTAAGGCGGGATACGTTTATCCGCGCCCGATTCAAGACCAGTCTATTCATGCAATACTTGAAGGCAAAGACGTTTTCGGTATGGCCAATACTGGTACAGGGAAGACCGCGGCATTTTTGCTTCCGCTCATTGAGAAAATTGCAAAAACAAAAGGTAAAAACAAAAGAGAAACTGTTTTAATAATGGCGCCGACTCGCGAGCTGGCGCTCCAGATAGAAAGTGATTTCAAAAATCTTGCTTTCGGGTTCGGGATGTTTTCAGTTGCTTGTGTAGGAGGGTTGCCATTGGGCAAGCAAATTAGAGAAATAAAAATGGGAGTGTCCTTTGTGATAGGCACACCGGGGAGATTACGCGATTTAATCAACCAGAAAGTTCTGGATTTATCCAATTGCCATTCCGTGGTGTTGGACGAAGCCGACCGGATGCTGGATATGGGTTTCCGCGACGACATGCTCTATATCATCGGCAAAACTCCAAAGGAAAGGCAAACACTTTTTTTCTCGGCGACACTTTCACCTGAAGTTAAAAAAATAACCAGCGAGTATCTCAAAGACCCAGTTTTTATTTCCGTCATTTCTGGCGAAACGGCAAAAAATATTGACCAAGATGTGGTACGTTTTAAAACCAAAGAAGAAAAATTAACCAAACTCCATGAAGTGCTAAAAAAAGACGGCTCCGACAAAGTTCTAATTTTTCGCGAGATGAAGCACAGTGTAGATACACTAGCCAAAGAGCTCGCGCATGCGGGATTTAAAGTGGGTGGAATTCACGGCGACAAGAGAAGTCGAGAACGAATTCGCATTCTAGACTCTTTCAAACAAGACAAAATAAATATTTTAATCGCGACCGACGTCGCAGCGAGGGGCTTGGATATTCCAGACGTGACTCACGTCATCAACTTTGACGTGCCTCAAACTTACGAAATCTACGTGCACCGTATCGGCCGAACCGGTAGGTCCGGCAAGAAGGGTACAGCTCTTACTTTCATACCAGCGTAAGCAAAATAAAAACCTAGATTTTAGTCGAGGTTTTTATTTTGCCTTTATTAGTCTGGCCTTGAAGAGAGTGGCGTAGGCGTCGTTTGGGTTGTGGATAACTCACTTGACAAGTGTATATACCACACGCTACAATAGAGGGTATTATGAATAGTAAGATTTTTGAGAAAATTGTTGGTTTTGAGTGGGACGAGGGAAATAAAATTAAAAATCTAACTAAACATAAAGTAAGTCAAGACGAATGTGAAGAAACCTTTTTTGACCCCAGTAGAGAAGTACAGAAAGATTTATTGCATTCGATTGGTGAGGAACGTTATATACTTCTTGGTTATACTAAGTATAAGAGATTATTATATATAGTGTTTACCATAAGGAATACAAAAATAAGAGTCATTTCTGCTAGAGATATTAATAAAAAAGAACGTAAACTATATGAAGAAAAAAATTAAAATTCCAAAATTTAAGAACGAGGCAGAAGAAAGAGCGTTTTGGTTAAAGTTGGATTTATCAAAACATTTTAACCCTTCTGATTTTCAAAAAGTGTCTTTCCCCAATCTGAAACCTTCTTCACGGCCTATTTCGCTACGTCTGCCATCCTACCTTCTCACTAGAGTCAAAGAGCATGCCAATGAATTAGACATGCCATATCAATCGCTCATTAAGCAATATATAGCAAAGGGAGTCTCGGCAAAGTAAGAATTATTTTGCCTTGATTAGTCCAGCTTTGAGGAGGGTGGCGTAGGCGCCGTTTTTTTTGATAGTGCGCATTCCGCGAGAGGAGACTTCAATGTTTACAGATTTTCCGAGTTCCACCACAAAAATCTTCTTCTTTTGAAGATTTGGGTATTTGCGGGACTTGCCGGTAGGGTTAAATTTGGTCGCGCGAGTCCTGTTGGAGTATCCGCCTCCGACAATTGAACCCTTTTTTGTAATTTCACATATTTTCGCCATTGCCGTTCCATGCTATCATAGAATTTATATGGGCGCAACCGACGCATTTTTTTATATAGCGATTCTTATCATGTCTGTAGTGATTCACGAAGTCTCGCACGGATTCGTGGCGCTTTATTTTGGAGATCAGACCGCGAAATACGTCGGGCGATTGACCTTAAATCCACTCAAGCATTTAGACCTGTTCGGCTCGGTGATACTACCACTTTTACTTTACATCTCCGCCGGGTTTGCTTTCGGTTGGGCTCGGCCGGTGCCTTACAATCCGGATAATTTAAGGAATAAAAAGTGGGGGACATTTTTTGTCGCTTCCGCCGGAGTCTTAGCAAATCTTCTAATTGCCGTTATTTTTGGATTGATAATGCGTTTTTCTCCCGCTTTTTCTCCGCCGGAGAGTTTCTATTTTATAGTCTCCACAATCGTAATCATAAATATAGCCTTGGCGGTCTTTAACCTAGTACCCATTCCTCCGCTCGATGGCTCTAAAATACTATTCACCTTGCTACCAGCCTCTTTTAACTCTTTCACTGCTTTTCTCGAGCAATATTCCCTGATACTCCTCATTGCCTTTATATTTTTCTTTTCCGGCATTTTGTTTCCTGTATTATCCTTCCTTTTTAGTTTTATTACCGGCTTTTCTCTTTGACGGTTGCATTTTAAGGAGGGTTGTAGTAAACTTTCGCTTGAGTCTTCGGACTCTTTTGTTTTAATAAAGAGAATTATAGATGCCTACAATTAATCAGTTAATAAATAAAAAAAGAGTAAAAGTGCGCCGAAAAGCCAAGACGGTGGCGCTGGAACGTGGTTTTAACGTCCTAAAAAACAGACCGGTTTTTTACCCTGCGCCTTTCAAGCGTGGTGTGTGTACTAAGGTTTCCACTACTACTCCCAAGAAGCCAAATTCTGCACTCCGAAAAATCGCTCGTGTTCGCCTTACAAACGGTATGGAGGTGACGGCCTATATCCCCGGCGAAGGGCACAATCTACAAGAACACTCAGTGGTAATGCTCCGCGGGGGTCGGGTAAAAGATTTGATTGGAGTTCGGTATCACATCGTGCGAGGAGTGCTTGACACTCAAGGAGTTGAAAAAAGACGACAAGGACGGTCTTTGTATGGGAACAAAAAGCCAAGAGCAGATGGGAAGAAGTAGAAAGTTTTTAAAGTTATAAAGTTCATAAAGTAAAAAAATGAGAAGAAAAGTAAAAAATCGAAATATTGTTCAGCCGGACTTCATGTACAACTCCCAAAAATTAGAGAAGTTTATCAACTACATCATGTGGTCTGGCAAGAAAGAAACTTCCCGAAAAGTGATGTATCAAGCTTTTGAAGTTATCAAAGAAAAAACTGGCAATCCAAATCCACTTGAGGTTTTTGACCTTGCGCTCAAAAATGCTGGTCCCTTAACCGAAGTGCGCTCAAAGAGAATCGGAGGCGCTAATTATCAAGTACCAAGAGAAGTGCGCCCGGAACGCCGACTCGCGCTCGCGATGCGCTGGATTCGCGACGCTGCTCGCAGTAAAAAAGGACAACCGATGCATCTGAAACTTGCCGAAGAGTTAATCCTTGCCTCTAAAAACGAAGGCTCGGCTATTAAAAAGAAAGAAGATACCCACAAAATGGCAGAAGCCAACAAAGCTTTTGCTCACTTTGCTTGGTAGGCTTATTTATTTTTTATGGAACGAGATTACCCATTAGAGAAAGTTAGAAATTTTGGAATTATCGCTCACATTGATGCGGGCAAGACTACCACGACCGAGCGCGTGCTTTTTTATACTGGTGTTTCTCACAAAATAGGCGAGGTGCATGATGGCGAAACCACGACCGACTGGATGGAGCAAGAGCGCGAGCGGGGGATTACTATCACTTCTGCGGCAGTTACTTGTTTCTGGACGCCTACTTATGATTTGACCAACAAGGCACTCAAGCATCGTTTTAATATTATTGATACCCCAGGGCACATTGATTTTACAGTGGAAGTAAAACGCTCACTCCGTGTGCTCGACGGCGCGGTGGTGGTGTTTGACGGCGTGGCCGGAGTAGAACCGCAATCAGAAACCAACTGGCGCTATGCGGATGAAGCGAGTGTGCCGAGAATATGTTTTATCAACAAGCTCGACCGCACTGGCGCATCTTTTGAACATTCCTACAAAACTATTTTAGAGCGTCTTTCCAAAAAAGCAGTCCGGGTGCAAATACCTATCGGGCTTGAAGAGCATTTTGAAGGAGTAGTGGACCTACTTCGGATGAAGGCGTACTATTTTGAAGGGGATATGGGGAATCTTGTGATAGAGAAAGACCTGACTGCGCAGGCAGGAATTCCTGAAAATATAATAAAAGACGCGGAAAAATATCACAACGAATTAATTGAAAAAATTGTGGAACAAGATGATACGTTGATGACCGAATACTTGGATGGTAAAATTCCTGATTTTGATACTTTAAAGAAATTATTGCGCAAGGGAGTGATAACCAATGAAATTTTTCCGGTCTTTGCGGGCTCGGCGCTAAAAAATAAAGGAGTCCAGCTTGTGCTCGACGCTGTGGTGGACTATTTACCGGCGCCGACCGATATTCCTCCGATTACTGGCATTGACCCAAATACTGATGCTCCGGTGGTGCGCCATGCGTCAGACACGGAGCCATTTTCCGCGCTTGCTTTCAAGGTAGCGACCGACCCATTCGTGGGTCAACTAATTTTCTTTCGAGTTTATTCCGGAACACTGGAAGCCGGAAGCTATGTTTATAATCCTCGCACAAGAAGCAAAGAGAGAATCGGGCGAATACTTCGTATGCATGCCAACGACCGCGAAGAAGTGAAAAAAGTTTTCGCCGGAGAAATTGCCGCAGCCGTGGGACTCAAAGAAACTATTACTTCCGACACTCTTTGTGATGAAGCGCATGAGGTAGAGTTAGACCGAATAGTTTTCCCGGAACCGGTCATCTCGTTACGTATTGAACCAAAGACAAAAGCCGACCAAGAGAAAATGGGTATGGCGCTCAACCGTCTTGCCCAAGAAGACCCTACCTTTAAAGTCTCAACCGACCAAGAAACAGGCGAGACTATTATTGCCGGCATGGGAGAGCTTCACTTGGAAATTATTGTAGACCGTATGAAGAGAGAATTCACGGTGGAAGCAAACGTAGGCAAACCGCAAGTGGCGTACCGAGAAACCATTACAGGGTCTGCGGATGCCGAAGGCAAATATATCAAACAGTCCGGCGGACGTGGAAACTACGGGCACGTGAAGATAAAAGTAAAACCAATGACAATTTTGACTAAAGAAGAAATAGAAGACTTGCCGAAGAATACCAAACGCTCTCTAGGTTTTGAGTTCATTAACAACATCAAAGGAGGTGTCATTCCACAAGAATACATCGCTCCTTGTGAAAAAGGATTCAAGGAAGGACTGGACCGCGGAATTTTGGCTGGATTCAAAATGGTAAATGTATCTGTTGACCTATGGGACGGAAGTTATCACGAAGTGGACTCAAATGAAATGGCATTCAAGATTGCAGCTTCTATGGCGGTGCAAGATGCATGTCGAAATGCAAAACCCGTGATACTTGAGCCGATGATGAAAGTGGAAGTAGTGACACCGGACAAATTTATGGGAGACGTAACTGGAAACCTTTCATCTAAGCGCGGACTTATTGACGGCATGGAAGAGCGGGGAATGAATAAAGTAATCAAAGCTATTGTTCCGCTATCAGAAATGTTTGGCTACATGACTGGACTGCGCTCTATGACCGAAGGTCGTGCGTCTTTCACTATGGAATTCTTGCGCTACGATATAGTACCCCAGAATGTTGCGGAGACGATAATATCGGCGCGAAAGTAACTAGCCTAAAAATGCCTGCCCCGTAGCGAGCTTGCTCTGTTACTGGGGTGGCTGAAACCATCATCTCTGCGAGGAAGTAATTTTTTAATTTACTATACTAGGAAATAGTGATAAGCTTTTTATATGTCGCTTATTAAACTCCCAGGGCTTATTGATGTGCATGTGCACTTGCGCGAGCCGGGGGCTACTCATAAAGAAGATTTTTATACGGGCAGTCGCGCGGCGCTTGCCGGGGGGTTTACTTATATTTTGGATATGCCGAACAACCTTATTCCTACCATAACAGCCGAGCTTTTGGAAGAAAAAATTTCTCTTTCAAAAGAAAAATCTGTCTGCGATATTGGATTTCATTTTGGCACTAACGGAGAAAATACAGAAGAGTTTGAAAAAGTAAAAAACAATCCAAAAGTTTTTGGCTTGAAAATTTATTGCAATCACACTACCGGCGAGATGCTGATTGAGAATTTAGAATTGCTTGAAAAAGTTTTCTCCGCTTGGGATTCACCCAAGCCAATTTTGGTACATGCTGAAGGAGAACAGTTGGTAACTACTCTCGCTCTCGCTCTTAAATATGAAAGAGTGCTTCATGTGTGTCACATTTCACAGAAGAGCGAAGTAGAACTAATTAGAAAAGCAAAAGCAAGTTCTCAAAAAGTTTCAGCCGGAGTTTGCCCACACCATTTATATTTTACCAAAGATGCAGTTTCAAAAATGAAAGGTTATGCCATGATGAAACCCCCCCTAGGTACTCAGGAAGACCAAGATGCGCTTTGGGCAGGACTTTCTGATGGAACAATTGATCTTATTGAATCCGACCATGCTCCGCATGTAAAACTTGAAAAGAATCCGCCAGCTGGCGGACAGCCAGCGTTTGGTGTGCCGGGTCTTGAAACTACTTTAGGACTTATGTTCAAAGCAGTTCACGACGGGCGAATTAGCAAAGAAGATGTGGTAAGACTTTTATACACTAATCCGAAAAAGATTTTCAACATTCCCGACCAACCGGACACTTATATAGAATTAGATCCTGATTTAGCTTATGTTGTTCCACAAAAAGGTTTTGAGACGAAATGTGATTGGTCGCCATTTTCGGGGATGACGCTTTATGGTAAAGTGCAAGCAGTGGTATTGCGAGGCAAAAAAGTTTTATGAAATACGAACCATTTTACAATCCGGAAATTTCTTACGAAGAGAATTTTGAGAAAGGTCCATATGGAGTTTTTGCCGATGGAGAAATATTGTCAACCTCGCAGGTTGACAAGTTTTATGATTTTTTGGGTTTAAAAGTAAATTCACTTTTTGGGATTCCGGCGGGACCGTTAATCAACAGTAATTTTTGCAAAAGCGCATTTCAAAAAAGTTTTGATATTTGTGTATATAAAACAGTTCGCTCCGCTATTTTCCCATGTCATCCGTTCCCAAATGTTTTGGCGGTAAAAGTTGAAGGCGATTTAACCTATGAAAAAGCGCAAAATAAATTAGTGGCTGATAATAATTATTCCGAACCAATTTCCATTACCAACTCCTTCGGTGTGCCTTCTAGAGACCCAAAAATTTGGCAGGAAGATGTAAAGAAAGCAATTTCGTATGCAAGTGTGGGGCAGATACTTGTTTTGAGTTTCATGGGGACAGTGCGAGAACATCAAACCAAAGAAGAGTTTATTGCCGACTATGCGCTTACGGCCAAGCAGGCGATTGCGACAGGAGCGAAAATTTTAGAAACCAATTTATCTTGTCCCAACATCGGCAACGAGGGGTTGGTTTGTTACGATTTAGAAATGACTGAAAAAGTTTGTAAAGCTATCAGAGACGAAATAGGAAACACCCCTCTTGTTTTGAAAGTCGGTTATTATAAAGAAGACAGCGACATAAAAAAATTAGCAGAAATTGCAGAAAAATATGCGCAGGCAATATCATCTATAAATACAATATCCGCAGAAGTAGTGGATAAAAACGGGAATCAAGCCTTGCCCGGCAAAAACAGACTTCGTTCCGGAGTTTGTGGAGCGGGAATCAAATGGGCGGGCTTGGATATGGTGAAGAGACTAAAGCAGGCTAGAGAAGAAGCAGGAGGAAATTTCCGAATAATAGGAGTGGGTGGAGTTATGACGGCAGAAGACTATGAAGAATACAAAGACGCTGGCGCAGATGTTGTGATGTCGGCAACAGGTGCCATGTGGAACCCTTATCTTGCGAAGGAGATAAAGGAAAAGCTATCATAACTTACATGAGCGAAGTATTAGATATTTTAAAAAAAGTGGGTGCAGTTCTCACAAACGATCATTTTGTGGGCACATCTGGACTCCATTTTGATACTTATGTGAACAAAGATTTTTTATATCCACACACAGCAGAAACTTCGGAAATATGCAGACTTTACGCAGAAAAATATAAAGATAAAGATATTGAGGTTGTAGTAGGTCCAGCTCTCGGCGGGATAATTCTTTCCCAATGGGTGGCATACCATTTGAGCGAGATTTATGAAAAAGAAGTATTGGGGATATATACGGAGAAAAATTCGGAAGGCAACCAATTTTTTAACAGAGGTTATGATTCTTATGTAAAAGGCAAAAGGGTGCTTGTAGTGGAAGACAATGCGGTTACTGGTGGCTCGGTGATGAAGGTTATTAACGCAGTGAAGGGTGCAGGGGGAGAAATAGTTGGAGCGTGCGTAATGGTTAATAAAGATACGGAAAAAGTAAATTCTGAAACCCTGGGAGTGCCTTTTGAAGCCTTAAGTGAATTGCCGGTAACTGTTTATTCAGCGGAAGATTGTCCACTTTGCAAAAATGGAGTTCCCATTAACACAAAAATAGGTCACGGAAAGAAATTTCTAGAATCAAGAGCCGCGCTTTAGTGGACGGTTGCGCGGCATGATTTCGCTAAATCAAATAAAATGAGTATTATAGATAAATACAACAAAAGAGCGAAAGTTATAAATTCACTTTTGTGCGTGGGGCTGGACGCAGATTTTGAAAAAATTCCAAAAAAGTTTTTGGATATGGGAAATCCCCAATTTGAATTCAATAAGTGGATTATAGAGGAGACGTACGAATATGCTTCTGCATTTAAGCCAAACATTGCATTCTACGAAGCGCGGGGCGACCAAGGAATCCGTGAACTAAAGATGACGATGGAGTATTTGATAAAAAACCATCCGGATATTTTTACTATCTGCGATTGCAAGCGAGCCGATATCGGCAACACTAATCAGGGTTATGTTGACTCTTTGTTTGATTGGTTTGGTTTTGATGCCATAACAATCCATCCATACTTAGGCAGTGAAACGCTCAAGCCATTTTTGGAACGGACAGACAAAGGTTCTATTATTTTATGCCGGACATCAAATCCCGGTGCGGGGGAATTACAAGATTTATTGGTTGACGGGAAACCACTTTGGCAAATTGTGGCAGAAAAAGTTTCAAATGAGTGGAATAAAAATAATAATTGTATGCTGGTAGTTGGGGCAACGTATCCCGAAGAAATGAAAAAGATTCGTGCCATCGTAGGCGACATGACTTTTCTAGTCCCCGGCATCGGTGCCCAAGGCGGAAGTGTGGAAGAAATAATGAAAGTTGGACTAAACAGCCAAGGTCTAGGACTTATCATCAGTTCTTCCCGAGGAATTATTTTTTCCGAGAATCCCAAAGAAGAGGCCAAAAAACTCTGCGAAGAGATAAGAAGAAATAGGGGAGTTTGACAAAAAAATTCAATCTGCTATTATCTAAATAACTGCACTTTGGCAGTTTTTCTGTTGCCAAATCAGCATTTTATTAAAAGTTTATCCCGACGCGAAGTCGGGACTCCGACCGGAAGCGTCGGAGCTAATCAATTAGTATTTAGGCCTTAGCAACTGGTTCTCGTATGCTGGGTCTTAGATAGTAATCCGCCAACTGGCGGAAAAAATATGGCAGAAGAATTTAAGAGAGACAAGCCACATATAAACGTAGGAACTATTGGTCATGTGGACCACGGTAAGACTACGCTTACGGCGGCTATTTTACACGTGCTTAACCTAGCAGGAAAGACAGTTCGTCTTCGCGATGTTGGCCAAATCGACAACGCACCCGAAGAAAAAGCTCGTGGAATCACTATTAACATTTCGCACAACGAGTATGCGACTGACGCTCGACACTACGCGCACATCGATGCTCCGGGTCACGCGGACTACATCAAGAACATGATTACCGGTGCCGCTCAGATGGATGGCGCAATTCTCGTAGTTGCGGCGACAGACGGCGCGATGCCACAGACTCGCGAGCACGTGCTCTTGGCAAAACAAGTTGGTGTGCCGAAGATTATCGTTTTTCTAAACAAGTGCGACATGGTGGACGATAAAGACATGATTGACCTCGTGGAAGAGGAAATCCGCGAACTTCTAACCAAGCAAGGTTTTGACGGCGCCGGCGCTCCGGTTATCCGCGGTTCCGGACTCAAGGGTCTTGAAGCGAAATCAGTCGACGATCCTTGGGCAGTAAAAATCTTGGAACTTGTAAATGCGCTTGATACCTATATCCCAATTCCAGAGCGAGACATTTCCAAGCCATTTCTTATGCCGGTAGAAGATATATTCTCAATCGAAGGACGAGGAACTGTGGTAACCGGAAAAATTGAGCGAGGAGTAGTAAAAGTAGGGGAAGAAGTAGAAGTTGTTGGTATCAAGCCGACTGCTAAGACTGTGGTGACTGGAATTGAAATGTTTAACAAGAATCTACAAGAAGGTATGGCCGGAGACAACGCTGGAGTATTGCTACGAGGTCTAAAGAAAGAAGATATCACTCGCGGGCAAGTTCTTGCCAAGCCGGGCACAGTCACCCCGCATGATAATTTCACCGCAGAAATTTATGTTTTGAAAAAGGAAGAAGGTGGACGACATACTCCGTTTTTCAAAGGTTATAAGCCACAATTCTATATCCGAACCACAGACGTGACTGGTGAAGTAATTTTGGAAGAAGGAAAAGAAATGGTAATGCCGGGAGATACAGTTAAAATCACAGTTAAATTGGTCACTCCGGTTGCGCTCGAGGAAGCGCAAAGGTTCGCAATTCGTGAAGGAGGCAAGACTGTGGGCGCAGGAGTGGTGGTAAAAATTCTAGGATAAGGTAAATTACATGGCCGTCAAAGAAACAAAAACAAAGAAAACAGTCTCAACCAAGACGAAGACTTTAAAAGTTGGGGTAAAAGTTCTCAAAGAACCGAAGTCTGCCGAACAGCAAGAGAAAAAAGAAAAAAAATCTGCTCGCGCGGGAGGGGAAGTGGGAGAAGTGGTTTTGCGCATACGTGTACGAGCGTATGAAAGTAAAATTCTAGACGCTTCTGTAAAACAAATAATTGATACCGCGCTTCGCTATGACGCCAAGATTGTTGGTCCTACTCCGCTTCCAACCGAGATAAAAAAATACACGGTCAATCGCGCATCTTTTGTTTACAAAAACACTCGAGAACAATTTGAAATCAGAGTGCACAAAAGGTTGATTGATATCATTAATCCAAACGCCAAAACTGTGGAAGCGCTTACAAATATGTCTTTGCCTTCTGGAGTGGATATTGATGTAAAAATGTTATGAGAAATTAATGAGTGAAACGAATATAATTTCCATACCCTGTTAAATAACTTTTGCAAAGCAAAAGTTGGAATCAAAAGATTTCATTTAACAGGGTGTAGATTTTAAAAAACTTCACTTCGTTCAGTTAAAAAAATCAACATGAAATTCATTCTTGGTACAAAAGAGAATATGATGGAGTATTTTTCTCCCGAGGGCAAAGTTATTCCGGTGACTGTGGTTTCAGCAGGTCCGGTGACTGTCACTCGAGTTTTTGAAAAATCCAAGGATGGTTACGATGCTATCCAAGTAGGGTTTGGCACACAGAAAAAAGAGAGGATAAATAAAGCTCAAATTGGGTCTATGAAGGGAGCGAACTATAAAGTGGTAAAAGAATTCAGACTGAAATCTGGCGAAACCAGCGAAGCCAAAGAAGGCGATGTTATTGATGCGTCTTCATTTACTCCGGGCGATAAACTTCAAGTCTCCGGCACTTCCAAAGGTAAAGGTTTTCAAGGCGTAGTCAAAAGACATGGTTTTAAAGGAGGTCCTCGCACTCACGGGCAAAAACATTCCGAACGAGAACCGGGCTCTATCGGCGGAGGGCTTCGCACTCACGTCCCGAAAGGCATGCGCATGGCAGGTCGGATGGGTGGAGACAGAATTACAGAGAAGAATTTGAAGGTCGTGTTGGTGGATAAAGAGAACAACCTCTTGCTTGTACAAGGTGCGTTACCCGGGGTGAAGGGCAGTTTAATTGAGATAGTATCAAAGTAATCACAAAGACATGGAAGCAAAAATTTATGACCAAAAAGGCGCAGACGTGGGAGTTATAAGTCTTCCAGAGAAAGTTTTTGGCGTCCGATGGCGCGCAGATTTGGTGCATCAAGTAGTAGAGAGTATGCGCAGTAACTCGCGTGCGGGCACTGCAGATACCAAAGGCCGAGGTGAAGTGCGAGGCGGAGGCAAGAAGCCTTGGAAGCAAAAAGGCACAGGGCGCGCTCGCCATGGTTCTTCAAGGAGCCCCATCTGGGTAGGCGGAGGCGTGACTCACGGACCGCTTGCGGAGAAGAATTATAAAAGAAAAATTTCAAAGAAAATGCGAGCGCAAGCGCTATTTTCTGTTTTATCAAAAAAGTTTAAAGACGATGAAATTGTTTTTGTGGATTCATTCGCTATGTCTAAAATGAAAACAAAGGACGCGGTAGAGGTGATGAAGAATTTATCAAAAGCCACCGGCTTTAAACCGCTTGCAGACTCAAAAAAGCCGAGAGTTTTGACCGCTTTATTCACCAAGAACGAAAACACCCTAAAGAGTTTTAGAAATTTACCACAAATAGAAATTGTCTTTTTAAAAAATTTAAATCCGCTCGATGTTCTCAACCACAAATATCTTTTAATAGAAAATGGGGCGGAAAGTGTGAAATTTTTAGAATCAAGAATTTAACAAATGAAACCAATTATAAAAATTTTAAAGAATCCTAGAATTACCGAAAAAGCATCCTTTCACTATGAACAAAATGTTTACACTTTTGATGTTGCGGATTCTGCCAACAAAACGGAAATTAAAAAAGCTATTTTTGAACTTTATAAAGTGCATCCGGTAAAAGTAAATATTTTGGCGGTGCCGGAGAGAAGAATAACTTTGCGTGGCAGACAGAATCAGAAAGGCGGGGGGAAAAAAGCGCTGGTGTATTTAAAAGCGGGTGACAAGATAGAATTTTTATAAAATGAAAAAATATAAACCAACAAGTAAATCACGAAGACAAATGACCCATGTTTCTTACCGGGATATTTTAACTCCCTCCAAAAAGCCGGAAAAATCTTTGACTTATGGGTTCAAGCGCGCCGTGGGGCGAAATAGCCAAGGGCGGATAACTATGCGTCACAAAGGAGGTGGACACAAAAGACTTTTTCGTGAGGTGGACTTTATGTATGACAAAAAAGAAATTCCTGCAAAAATTGTATCAGTGGAATATGATCCCAACCGCTCTGCGTTTATCGGACTTGCGGTTTATAAAGATGGAGAAAAAAGGTACGTGGTATTACCAAAATCAGTGAAGGCAGGGGATTCTTTTATTGTATCTGCGAAAGCGTCGCTTGATGTCGGCAATAGATTGCCGTTAAAAAATATTCCAGTCGGAACTTTTGTTTACAATGTAGAGCTCAAACAAGGAGGTGGCGCAAAAATCGGACGTTCCGCGGGAATTTTTGCACAGGTGGTGGCGAATGCCGACGGCAATACGAATTTAAAAATGCCTTCTACAGAGGTGCGTAAGGTTAGCGAAGAATGCTGGGCATCTATTGGCTCTGTTTCAAACGAAGAACATCATTTGGAAAATTATGGCAAAGCGGGACGAAGTCGCTGGAAAGGTATTCGCCCGACAGTGCGAGGTACTGCCATGAACCCAGTAGACCACCCATATGGTGGAGGTGAAGGCAGACAAGGGCGAGGCACTAAACGCCCAAAGACTATGTGGGGTAAAGTTACCGGCGGACGCAAATCTCGCACTCCGAAGAAATATTCCAACGTGTTCATCGTTTCTCGTCGAAAGACTGGGAAATCTAGGAAAGCGCAATAAAAATCTATTTTCAAAAAACGCCTTACAAATTAAGGTGTTTTTTGATGTTTTTGTTTTTCACAATCTTGACTCTTGACTTGAAGTTTAACTTTAGATAAACTTGGGTTATGAATACAAAAGTTATTAAATCAAACTTGATAGGTTTTAAAGAGCTTCGCGAAAATGCTGATAAATATATTGATGCTGTCTCGAGAGGCAAATCTTTTACAGTTCTTCGTCGTTCCAAGCCAATTTTTAATATTACCCCTGTTGATGAATGGGGCGATGAAGGCTTATGGGAAACTGTTGTTGATTTTCGAGATAAAAAAGGCCGGGGGATAAAGTCCGGAGATCTTTTAAAGATGTTAAAGAAAATCAGTCAGTGATGTTATGGACAAGAACGAGAAGTTACTACGAAAACTTTCTAAGGAAGATAGGGATAGAATAATCCTCGCGGTTGCTCTTATTCATAGTAATGATTTTCAAATGCTAGATTTTAAAAAGTTATCAGGGGTAAAAGATCTGTACAGAGTACGTGTTGGTAAATTCAGAATTAAATTTAGAACTCATACGACCTATAACGAAATTATAGAAATTGTTCGTCGGAATGATAATACATATTAAAAGCAGAAAAGTCATAATTGGCAAGCAGATTTGACAATATCCATATATTTGCTAGTATAATTGCAAGCTCGATTGGGAGCTTTTTGTTTAATTAAATCGCGCTTATAGGACGGTTGCGCGATATGATTTCGCTAAATCAAATGACAAGATCAATCAAAAAAGGTATATATGTGGATGAACGCTTGCTTGCAAAGATAGCGGGCAAAAATCCGCTTTCAACTCCAATGGTAAAAACTTGGAAAAGAGCGTCAGTTATTTCGCCTGAAATGGTTGGTTTCACTTTTGGCGTTTACAATGGCAGAGTGCATGTAGAAGTCTTGGCCACCGAGGATATGGTAGGTCACCGATTGGGAGAATTTTCACCAACCAAGAAATTCATCAAGCACGGAGGTAAGATGCAGAAAGAGCTTGAGCAAAAGAAAAAAGAAGCCGAAATAACTCAAGCTAAAACAGCAACGGCTGTAGCGACGGATGCAGGCGTCAAGAAGAAATAAAAAAAACATATGAAAGCATTTTTAAAAAATTACAGACAATCTCCCAGAAAAGTTCGCCTAGTTGCAGGTTTGGTTAGAGGTAAAAATATAGAGGAAGCTTTGGTTTCACTCGATATGCTCGCAAAACGCGCGAGTACTCCAATCAAAAAACTTTTACTCTCGGCTGTCGCGAATGCCAAACAAATCGGCGCAGAGGCGAATAGTTTATTTATAAAAGAGCTCCGAGTAGACAAAGGGATAGTAATGAAGCGAATGATGCCGGCTGCGATGGGTAGTGGACACCGTATAAATAAAAGGACAAGTCACGTCACGCTTGTTTTGGAAGAGAAAGAAGGTAAAAAAGAAAAAAACCCCCGACCAAAGTCGGGGTCCCGACCTAAAAGCGTCGGGGAAAAATAAGTATTATGTCAAAAATAGTTCACCCATATGCCCATAGATTGATAATGCTTCGAGATTGGAAATCTCGTTGGTTTGCCGACCCTAAAAAATACGTAGCATATTTAAAGGGTGATGTGCTTTTGCGTGAATACTTGGAAAAGAAATTGCGCGGAATGTATATCTCTTCGATTGAAATTGAACGCAATCAAAAAATGACTCGCTTTATCATCAAGACTTCTCGTCCGGGACTTATCATTGGGCGCTCTGGCGAGGGGGCGACAAAACTCAAAGAAGATATTTTAAAGAAAATGGAGAGCTTAAAACTCTCTAAGACTGAAGATTTTAAATTAGAAATTGTGGAGGTAGCAAATCCAGAGGCGGATGCTGCTATTGTGGCTTATATGATTGCCGAAGGACTAGAAAAAAGAATGCCTTATAGGAGAGTGATAAAGCAAATAATCGAAAAAGTTATGGCAGCGCCGGGCGTGCAGGGGGCGAGAATAGTGTTAGGCGGAAGATTGGGGGGAGCCGAAATCGCTCGTATGGAAGAACTCAAGCGTGGCTCCATTCCACTTCAGACGCTTCGCGCGGATATTGATTTCAAGCGTGAGCGCGCGACGCTTACCTACGGAGTGATAGGCATTAAGGTGTGGATTTACCGCGGGAAAATTTTTTCTAAAAAACCAAACACTAACTAATATAAATTTATGTTAATACCAAAAAAAGTAAAATTTAGAAAATGGCAGACAATGCGGACAAACAAAAAGTCCATTACGCCGGAGACGCGTGGCACCAAAATTTCTTTTGGCTCTTTTGGACTTAAGGCAGAAACCCAAGCGCGTATCAAGTCAAACCAGATTGAATCTGCTCGAAAAGTGATTTCTCGCACCCTCACCAAGGCTGGCAAATATTGGATTCGCATTTTCCCTGATAGGCCTTATACTCAAAAGGCAGCGCAGATGGGAATGGGAAAGGGAAAAGGAGATCCACAGGGGTATTGTGTGGACGTGTCGCCCGGACGGATATTGTTTGAAGTAGATGGCGCAGAAGAGAGTATCGCCCGCGAAGCGCTTCGTAAAGCTGGGACCAAACTGCCTGTAAAATCAAGAGTAGTGGCAAGAGTAGAGAAGTAAAATAATAAAATGGCCAAGAAAAATAAAAATTTAAAAGGTGAGAATGTAGAAGATTTGAAAAAGAAACTTGAAGCATTGCGCGAAGAAGTCCGAGTTTTGAAATTCAAAATGGAAGGCGCTAAATCAAAAAATGTCAAAGAACTTTCCGTGTTACGCAAAGATATCGCGAGAATATTGACAGAGTTAAATAGAAATTCTAAAAAGAATTAATATATGGCAACAAACACAACAACACAAAAAACGAAGAGCATCCTAAAAGGTATTGTAGTGGGGGATAAAATGAACAAAACGATCGTCGTTTCAGTGACGCGTTTTGTGAAGCATCCGAAATACGGCAAGTATTATAAGGTGAGTAAAAAATACAAAGCGCATGACGAGGCGAATAAATATAAAATTGGTGATACGGTAGAGATAGTCGAAACCAGACCGATTTCGAGAGATAAAAAGTTTAAAGTTATCAGTTAATAATTTCCCGCCCTAGGCGGACAAGTATGATTCAAGACGGAAGTTTAGTAAAAATAACAGACAATGCCGGTGGTATCATCGGGAAAGTTTTCAAAGTGCCGGGTAGCGCGGCTAAAAGATACGCAACACTCGGCGAGATTGTTATTATCTCAGTGAAAACCGCAAGCCCTAGAAAGGGAGTTAAGAAGAAAGATGTGCATCAGGCCGTCGTCGTTCGAACTCGTAATGCATATCGTAGGCGCGATGGGTCTTATATTCGTTTTGATGACAATGCTGTAGTGATACTCGAAAAAGACAAGCTTGACCCTAAGGCTGGACGTGTTTTCGGACCAATCCCGAGGGAGCTTGCGGAGAAAGGATTTCAAAAGATTATTTCTTTAGCGCCCGAAGTAATATAATAGTTAACAGATTAGAGATTAAAGTTGGCAGAATTTTGTATAAACTTAAATCTTAAATCTAATATCTTACAATATGAAATTAAAAAAAGGGGACAATATAATAGTGCTTACTGGGAAAGAGAAAGGTAAAAAGGGTAAAGTTATCCGTTCTTTGCCGAAGGAGAACAAAGTGGTGGTGGAAGGATTAAACACGGTAAAAAAACACCAACGTCCTAGAAAGTCGAACGAAAAGGGTAGTGTGATAGACGTCGCTATGCCGATACATGTTTCCAATGTTAAGAAAGTTTAAAAGATACTAAGATGAAAAATCTAACTGTAAAAGAAAAAGAATCGGAAGCGTTTGAAAAAATGAAAGGCGTTTTCGGCTACAAAAATAAAATGGCTTCGCCCAAGCTAAAGAAAGCGGTGTTAAACGTGGGCACCGGCACAGCTATCAAAAAAGACAAAAATAAGAATGACACTATAGGAGAGCGCTTGGTAAAAATTACCGGACAAAAGCCGGTTCTTAAGGGTGCCAAGAAATCCATTGCTTCTTTCAAAGTTCGTCAAGGAGACCCAATCGGGGTAGTGGTGACCATCCGCGGAGCGCGGATGTATGCTTTCTTGGAAAAACTTTTAAACGTTGCGCTTCCTCGTACCAAAGACTTTCGTGGTATCAACCGCTCTGCGGTGGACAGCATTGGCAACCTTACCTTAGGCATCAAAGAGCACACTATTTTCCCAGAAACCGCGGACGAAGACATCAAAGATGTTTTTGGACTCGCTATCACTATCGTCTCAACTGCTAAAAACAAAAAAGAAGGCATGGTCTTCTTTGAACTCCTCGGCGTCCCATTCAAAAAGGAGGAAGAAAAGAAGAAGAAATAAAATCTAGCTCTTTGTTTTTACTTTTTTAATCTATGTAGTATAATAAATTCATGAAAAATCCATTTGAGGGTATGGGCAGGAAGATGCGCAATACATTAGTTGGGGTAGTCGCCTTAGGCGCTACGGCAGGGACTATAGAAGCTCAAACCACTTTGCCGAACAAAGAAGGGATGGAGATAAATGTGACTGAGAAAACTTCTTGGGCGAAAGATGTCTTAGTAAGTGCGCAGTCTGAGATAAAACATATATCCACGAAAGAAGATTTAATAGCTTTCCAAACTAAACATCTAAAACCTTATTTAGATAAAATCGGTATGCTTTCAAGTGGTGCGGAAGAGAAAGCTCACTATTCTATTGAAGACTACAAAGCGATTCTAGAACAGCTTAAAGCTTTAGGGGAAATATTTAATGGACTAGAAAGCAATATACCAAATTCACAAAGAAACAAAAATTACGATTACTTGATAAGACAACTGACTAGCAAATCTTCCTACAAGGGTCATAACGACTCAGAGAAGATTTATAACTATTTTGATAATAAGGAATAGAGTCTATTGGATTTGTGTTTTTTATGATATAATTAAAGCGTAAAAAAGAACGAAGGTTTTTATTAAAGTTTGCTATAATAAACGTTATTAACGTATGTGGTCACTATATAAAATATGGATAAAAAGGCTCTTTTTTTAAAGACATATGCTAATTTACCACAAGCGTCACGAGAAGAAATTGTCGCTGTGGTGGGTGGTGAACCGTATACTTGGCAATCTGCAAAGCTAGAGATAGAGCATGATACTTCTATTGGGAAAGGCATTTTAGAACTTTTGGTAAATTTAAAGATACTATCATGAATGATAAAAAAGAAAATTCTATAGAAGATATTATTTTAGATCCAGAACTTAGTGAACAATTAAAAAATCTAGTTCTTGAGCGTGTTAGCATAATGCCAGATACATTACGAATGTCTGTTGGTTCAGATGAACTTACAAAAAATGATGTATTAAAACACGTTAAAGAGGGTGATGATATTGGTAATCAGATAATGGAGATGGAACTAGGATTTCTCCGTGATTTAGCAAGTGGCGCAGTGTATTCTTATGAGTAAATCAATTCTTGTTACACGTCCAGACCATGACCTTATAACAAAATATTTTTATATTTGGAGTCAGGAAATTGTTGATTTAGCTAAAAGTAAGAATATAGAAGTTTACGATCTAAAAGGTAAAAAATCAAACGAAAAAGAATTTATCAGCTATATGAGTATTCATTGTCCTTCAATTGTTTTTTTGAATGGGCATGGTAGTGCGAACATTTTTACTGGATATGACAATCAACCAATAATTGATTCAGATTCTATTTTAAAGGATGCCATAATATATGCTCGAAGTTGTGAAGTAGGACAAAATCTTGGCTTCAAACTTATAAAGAACGGCGCAAAGACGTTTATTGGCTATAAAAGAAAATTTTTTTGTGGATATACACCCGAAAAAATAACAAAACCACTCGAAGACAATATTGCCGGTCTTTTTCTAAAACCATCAAACTTAGTTGTGTCAACACTTCTGAAAAATAATAACGCTGAAGAAGCACATAATCGATCAAGAGGGCAAATGTATAAGAATTTTAGAAGAATGGTTTCAAGTACTGCGACATTTGAAGAATGGAGAACCCATTTTCGGTGGGTTTTCTATTTATTTATTTGACTATTTAGCTTAGATTTGATAAGATGAGCAAGTCCTAGAAATGGAGCTGATCTGTGTTTCTCCTCCGACGCTCTGCAAAAGCCAGAGGATCGGAGCAAATACATAAGATATCGCCCATAAGGACAGAATCTAAGGTATGGCGCCCCGACGCAAAAGTCGGGATGCTCATAAATTATAGTCATTAACATTCCTTAATTTATGGCAAAAACATCAGTCATAGCGCGAAACAATAAGAAAAAGAAATTTTCTACTCGGAAGAAGAACCGCTGTTTTCGTTGTGCCCGAGGGAAAGGTTATATGCGCGACTTTGGTCTTTGTCGCATCTGTTTTAGAGAATTAGCCAATGAAGGCAATCTGCCGGGAGTTAGAAAATCAAGCTGGTAAGTGAAATTTAATGAGTGAAACGAATATAAATTTCCTTACCTTGTTAAATAAATTTTTCAAAGAAAAATTTGTCATGTGGAAGAAATAAATAGAGATATAGAAAATAATATAAAGTATGAAAAAATTATCAACAAATAAAAAAGAACAGATAGACCACATGACATTTAACAGGGTGTCTGTTTTAATAGTCGCTTCGCTTCTTTAAAACTAGCCATGGATCCAATTTCAAACATGATAATAATGATAAAAAACGGTTCTACCGCAGGCAAAGCGACAGTATCTTTTCCATACTCAAAAATTAAAAACGCGGTAGCCTTATGTCTTCAAAAAGAAGGGTATGTCAAAGACGTCGCAAAAAAAGTTAAAAAAGACCATCCGGTTTTAGAAATTGAATTGGTATATACAGACAAGAAGCCAAAAATTTCCGGCGTAGAAAGAATTTCAAAACAATCCAGACGTGTTTATTTCGGGATGCGCGATATCCATACAGTTCTAGGTGGTAAAGGCGTTCTTGTGCTCTCAACTCCAAAGGGGATACTCTCGGGGCGCGACGCAAGGCGCGAACAAGTTGGAGGCGAAGCATTGTTTAAAATTTGGTAGAGAAGTTAGTTATAAAGTTGAAAGTTATAAAGTTTATAAAGAAAATTAGAAATCAAAATACATGTCAAGAATCGGCAAAAAAGAAATAACAATACCTAAAGGCGTGACCGTCATGAAAGACGGTGGCAGTTTAAAGGTGACAGGTCCAAAAGGAACCCTATCAAAAGTTTTCCGTGATGATGTAGTGTTCAATATAGGCGCTGACTTGATAACCCTAAGCATAAAGCGCAACGATAAATTTTCCAAAGCTCTTTGGGGTACTTATGCTTCCCACATTGTAAATATGATAAAGGGCGTAGAGACCCCCTATGTAAAAAAACTTATTTTAGAAGGAGTTGGGTTCAAGTCTGATGTGAAAGGCAAAGAACTTCAACTGGCGCTTGGATTTTCTCATCCAGTTGTGGTTAAAATTCCTGAAACGATTACAGTTACCGCAGAGAAAAACAATATTACAGTCATAGGTATTGATAAAGAGTTGGTTGGAAGTTTTACGGCGGGAATTCGCGCGCTCAAGAAGCCAGAGCCTTACAAAGGTAAAGGTTTTCGTTATGAAGGCGAAGTTATCAGACGTAAACAGGGTAAGAAAACTGTTTAGAGTTAGGTTCTAGGGACTAGTTGCTAGGTTCTAGAAATATAAAAATACAATGCAAAACAAACAAGACAAAAGAATAAGACTCAAGAAAAAAATCAGAGCGAAAATGGAGGGCACTAAAGAGCAACCACGACTTTCCGTCTTCCGTTCAAACAAATTTATTTATGCGCAAATCATAGATGATATGAGTGGTAAGACTTTAGCGCAAACAAATGACATCAAGGTCACAAAAGGCACAAAAGGAGAACGCGCCAAGGAGGTAGGCAATAAAATTGCGGAAGTTTGCAAGGGGCTCAAAATAAGCAAAGTGGTTTTTGACAGAAATGGATTTAAATACACCGGTCGGATAAAGCTGGTTGCAGACAGCGCGCGCGAAGGAGGGCTTAAGTTCTAATAGTTATAAAGTTGAAAGTTATAAAGTTGAAAAAGTAAAATCAAAAAATAAAAATGGAAAAAGGAAACGAAAAAAAGAATAGCAGAAGGTCATCGTCATTTAGCCGACCGAAGCCTGAATTTGAACAAAAAATCGTGAGTATTCGTCGCGTGACCCGCGTGGTGGCGGGTGGACGCCGGTTCTCTTTCTCGGTGGCACTGGTGGCCGGAGACAAAAAGGGGGGAGTAGGACTCGGGCTTGGTAAAGCCGGAGACACTTCGCTTGCTATCAACAAAGCGTTCCGAGCGGCCAAGAAAAATATGGTAAAACTAAACCTTACAAAAACTTTGTCTATTCCTCATAATGTTTCCGCTAAATACGCGAGTTCTCGAGTTTTGATTATGCCGAATAAGGGTCGCGGGTTAGTAGCGGGCACGGTGCTTCGCGACATTCTAAAATTGGCGGGAGTCAAAGACATAACCGGGAAAATAAATTCGGGTAGTAAAAATAAACTAAACAATGCCAAAGCGGTGATGGAGGCGCTCAAGACAATTTCCACTAAATATTCAAAACCAATTCCAGAGGTAGCCCCCATTGAAATTAAAGAAGCTATCAAAGAGATAGATTAAATATACTTGTCCCGTACTAAATTTTGATTATGGGACAAAAAGATTAAGATTATTAATAAAATTTTAGTACTGGGATGCAAATACATAATTTAAAAAGACAAAATAAAAATAAAAAGGACCGCATGGTAGGGCGCGGTGGCAAACATGCCAAAACATCCGGTCGCGGAGGCAAGGGACAGACCGCGCGCGCCGGAAACAAGCGCCGACCGGAGTTGCGTGATATCATAAAGAAACTTCCAAAACTGCGAGGGTATAGATTTAAACCGGTTCGCTCTGTACGGCTAGTTTCTCCCGATAAGGTTTTAACGACTGCCGGCAAAAAAGAGACCTTTTCCGAGATTCGCAAACGTTTGAGTATCAAAGGAGGGAAGATAAAGATAAAATAAATTAAAATAAATATAGAATGCAAAACTTTTGGCACAAAATGAAAATGATTTGGACAGACTCTTCTCTTCGAGGCAAGGTGCTTTTTGTGCTTGGCGCCTTAGTTGTCTTCAGATTGCTTTCTGCAATTCCGATTCCGGGTATTGACGCTTTTCAGCTAGAGAGTTTTCTCACAAATAACCAATTCTTCGGGATTTTAAATATTTTCTCCGGAGGCGGACTTTCCAACTTATCTATTATCATGCTCGGTGTAGGGCCTTACATCACCGCCTCCATCATCATGCAACTTTTGACTATCATGGTTCCAGCTTTAAAAAAGCTCTATCATGAAGAAGGGGAAGCAGGTAGGAAAAAATTTACCCAATATTCCAGACTTTTGACGGTGCCACTGGCCGCTATTCAGGGGTTTTCTCTTTTGGCAATTTTAGAGAATCAAGGAATTTTATTTGATTTAACTTCATTTGACCGCATTGTGAATCTGGTAATAGTGGTCGCCGGAGCGATGCTTATCATGTGGATAGGTGAGCTTATCTCTGAGTTTGGTATCGGCAACGGTGTCTCTATCATAATATTCGCGGGTATCGTGGCTTCAATGCCTTCGCAGGTTTCCCAACTTCTATTTACTTTCGACCAGTCTTTAATACCGACCTACGCTTTATTCTTAGTGGCGGGAATTTTAATTGTTATGGGTGTGGTGGTGGTCACGGAAGCTGAACGACCCATACCGGTCACCTATGCCAAACGGGTGCGCGGGGCGAAAGTCTACGGCGGGGGTTCTACTTATCTGCCACTGCGGGTAAATCAAGCGGGTGTGATTCCGATAATCTTTGCGCTTTCCCTTTTGCTTTTTCCGCAGATGATAGGAAACTTTTTAGCGAGTTCTTCTAATGCAATTTTAGCGAAAATTTCGACAATACTTCTGTCTTTTTCTCAAACTTCTATTCTCTACGCTGTGCTTTATTTTATTTTGGTATTTCTATTTACCTATTTCTATACTGCGGTCACTTTTGATCCTGAAGCGCTTTCAAATAATTTGCAGAAAAATGGGGCGTTTATTCCGGGCATTCGACCAGGAGCTTCTACTTCCACCTATATCTCCAAAGTTTTGACTCGAATTACGCTTTTAGGGGCGGTTTTTCTAGGGTTTATCGCGGTGCTTCCAATTATAATGCAATCGGTAACTGGCATTGCGACCTTGGCGCTCGGCGGTACGGCGCTTCTCATCGTCGTCTCGGTGGTTTTAGACCTCATCAA
>MFTO01000006.1 GCA_001786835.1 Candidatus Nomurabacteria bacterium RIFCSPHIGHO2_01_FULL_40_20
GTCCATTGTGGAAGATTCTCGACTGCAGCCACCCGTAGGTGTATGGTCCGTGTCTCAGTACCATCGGTGGGGGTCAGGCTCTCACCTCCCCTAGGCGTCCGCCTTGGTAGGCTTTTACCCTACCAACTAGCTGATACCGCACAGGCCTTTCCCAAAGCGAAATTCTTTAATCCGACGCCTTTCGGGTCGGATACCATCTTGTATTAGTCCGTCTTTCGACGAATTATTCAAGACTTTGGGGGAAGTTCCTATGTATTACTACCTCGTTCGCCACTAACTAGAAACCCCAATCCATCACTCAATCCCTCTTGTATTGCTACTTGAAGTTTTTTGTGAATTCATGGGACTAGTCCGTTCGACTTGCATGCCTTATCCACGCCGCCAGCGTTCATCCTGAGCTAGGATCAAACTCTAACTAAAAGTTAATATCATCGCGTAAAGTGCCGAAGCACCACGCGACAACCCCGTGATACGCCAAGGGCGTATTTTACGGGGGAACGAAACAAAACAAAAAACAGCACTACTTCGCTAAAGCTTCGAAGTGTCTATGACATTGTTTTAATTGCGTTAAAGTTTAATCTTTTGCTCTAAAAATTATTTTATACTTACTCAGTAAACTAAACTTGCACTTGTTCTTTATAATTCATTCAATTGTCAAAAGACAGTCAAAACCTAATCGCTTTTAAAAAAGCGACGGTTTAAACAAAAACGCCATATCCCAAAAGGAATTAGACGCTAAGGGAAAGTATATATGAAGGAAAATATAAGTCAAGCAATTCCTATTTCTCCCCTCCTTTATCCAAATCCGAAACCTGAAGTGGGCTCACGACGGACGGCGGAGTCATGTCAATTACGCCAAACTGCTTTTCGTAATTTTCTACTTGTTTCCCTATCCAAATAGAAATGCTTTTCATTACCTGCGGAGTGGTGGCAAAAGAATCCAAATTATTCCCGGAAGTCAGCGCGAAAGAGAAAATGTCTTTACCATGGGCGCCAATAGCGCCGTCCACAAACTTCTTGGGCAGTTGATTCATATTTACTTTTGTCGGGTCAACCATATCAATATTTTACATGAAAAAACCCATTTTTGCAAATTGGCAAACCATTTTTTGCTTGACTTTTAATAGAAATATGCTATAATAGAAAAGTATACTTTGTTCACAAAAAAAATCAAAAAACCATGAAAGAGAACTTTCCTTGGCTCATCTTAATTTTAGTATGGGCCTTGAACTTTGGAATCTCCTGGCTTAACGCCAGGACAGTGGGTCTAATGTGGGTCGAAACAAAAATCCTCGGCGGATGGCAACGGTTTATGGCTTGGATGGGCGCAATCATGTCAGCATCGGGTTTCACCTGGTGTTACTTGATATTTGGAACGCTCGCACTGTACTTTACTCAACCTGCTTGGGTTAGATTATTCCTGGACGAAGGTGAGACTTATGCCCCTATGATGGATGCCTCATTCTTGGAAGCTACTCTATCGTTAGGCTACTTGATCATCATTCCTGGAATACTTTTTTCCGGACTCATGATTTGGATTGACTCACTGATTCAGGCTATAAAACGCAAAGATCTTGCGAGCGGAGCTGTAGCCGGATGGAATACTTTCGCACAAATCCATAACACCTACAGCGCAATGAAAGGAATCCCTGAAGCTTGGAAAGCTGTAGGAAAATTTGTTGGAGATAGTAAGGGCGATGGTAAGGGAAAATTGGTAATACTTATGATTGTTCTCGTAATTGTCTGTGTATTCGCAGGAGTCATGACAACCTGGGGTATAATCAATAAATATGCCGGAACTCGTCCACTGTCTCCTGAAGCCAGCTTTGTTAAAGCACACTAGGCCCTCTAAGCCTTTGGCCTTTGGGCTATATATAATAAAGCCGCATTAATTTACCTGATGCGGTTTTTTATTTCCCAATCTGCGATGGAAAGTCCCCACCAGTGCGAACACTGACAAAACAACTAAAAATCAACTCCTAGGATTTTGCTTGGGCTTCGGTGTCCGTTAATGATACGAACTTTGTTTTTTGAAATTTTAAAATGCTCTGCTACAAGTTCTAAAACTCGCGCATTTGCCATATTGCGCTCAGCTTTTTCTTTAACGGAAATCAGAAAATGACCCTCGTTTTTTTGAACAAACTTTTCTTTCTTAGCATTGACTATGACAGATACATGAATATATTTTGTAACCATTTATCGCTTGCACGGCATATAATAAGTATTATAATGATTATAGGTACTTTTGTCGAAGGTACCTTCATTATATTATTAAATGAATATAATTTTTTATGAATAAAATACTTGGAATTATTATAGTCGCAATAGTCGTTGTGGGCGGAATATATCTGATGACTCGTGCCCCAAAGACTTCTGACCCACAAGAACAAAGTCAGAATACGACTGCGGAAGGTAAAGTGATTTTCTCTATTACGGACGCGACAGCAGATATGAGCGCTATTAGTGAAATCAATATGCAAGTAAACAGCGTTTATGTGCACAGCAATCAGAGTGGTTGGGTGACGGTTTCAACCACTCCTCGGGTCTACAATCTGCTTTCACTTGATGCTAGGGGTGAATCGGAGTTTTTGGCAGAAGCTAATGTCAAGGCAGGCACCTATGACCAAGTCCGTCTGGTGGTTGACTCAGTTGCTATCAAAACAAAAGCGGGTGAAACCAAGGTGGCCAAATTGCCATCTGGCGAGTTGAAAATTAATACAGTTCTTGTAGTAAACGCCAATACGACTTCAAGTATAAACTTTGATTTCTTGGCGGATAAGTCGTTGCACACGGCTAGCGACGGAAACTACATTTTTGCGCCAGTTGTAAAGACAGAAACAAAGAGCAATGCTAGTGTAAGTGTAAATGCAAGCAATGTAGTAACTATTACTGGCGGTCGTATAGACAATACAAACACCGTTGGCATGGACATAGACGGCAGTATCGAAGTTAATTTTCAAATTGATAGTAAGCAAAAGTTAGACCTTGACGCTAGTGGCGTCATAAAATTAAACGGTTTGTTAAATTAATAACTACCTAAAACAAAACCCCGCCCTGGCGGGGTTTTGTTTTTATATTTGAAATTTTATTTCATTTTATTTCAGGGGATTTTCTCCACGAATTATGCGAATCAAAAACAGCACGATCGCGATTACGAGAAGTATGTGAATAAAACTCCCCAAAACATGAAAACCGACAAAACCTAGAACCCATAGAATAAGCAAGATGACTGCGATTGTTGTAAGCATAGAGATAAATTAATTAGACTATTAATAATGCTCTAATTATAACATTTATCTAGTGCCAGCTGAAACCTCTGCCGAAGTGTCCCCACAGGGACGTCTCGGCAAATTTCACTTCGTCTAATTTCAGATACGCGCGAATTCCTTGCGGACTCAAATTATAACCTACAATTTGTTCTTCTATTCCGTTCCCGCCTTCGTGGCCGGGATAAACTACAACAGCGACTGCCATTACCGGCTCACTTTTGCCTATGGCATAAGCGAGCTTGGTATAAACTTCTTTCGCTCCTCGCGCTTCCAAAAGGTCAACCGCGATTTTGCGAGCTATATAAGCGCCGGAGCGATCTACTTTGGTAAAGTCCTTGCCGGAAAAAGACCCGCCACCGATAGGAATTTCGGGACCATAATTGTCTACGATGAGTTTCCTGCCGGAGAGCCCGGTATCCGCATCAAAACCTCCTTGAGCCCACTCGCCCGCCGGATTTATCAGATATTCACTCGCTGGAATTATTTTCTGCACCAGCTCTAGGAGCTCTCTACTTTTTGTATTTTGAAAACTAGCAACGACAGCAATTACTTTCCCGTCCTCTATAGTCACTTGGGTTTTACCATCATAAGGATACACTTCATAAATCCTCTGGCACAAATCCCGAGCGAGCACATATTCAAGTGGCAGATGCGAGGGGGTTTCGCTAGTAGCGTAACCTTTCATAATACCTTGGTCTCCGGCACCCCCTGTATCCACTCCGCGCGCAATCTCCGGACTTTGCGCCACGATATTTGAAATTACTTTGTATTCAACGCCTACGATATTTTTTACCAATTCCGAAATGTTTGGGCTTCCATTTGAAGTCACTTCACCGTTTATCGTGATGAGCTTGTGTCCGCCCATCACTTCTATCGCCACTCTACTTTTTTTATCAACTGCCAAATACGCATCCAAAATAGAGTCTGCAATAAAATCGCAAATCTTGTCCGGATGTTTGGGACTCACAAATTCGGCTGTCTTTTTCATTTTATAGCAATAAAAAATTTATCAATAATTTACACAACGGTTTACATCAACGCTTTGGCGTCAGCTTCGGAAAGAAATTTGAACATATTGCCTCCGCAATTGGCGCAAGTCCCCTTAGCGCTATATCTGCCCTTATCGTTTTTGGTAACCACCGGACCCAACATTGTCTGCATCGTCGGTTTTCTATTTGCGTCTCGGCATTTCATACATAGTGCTTTTAATTCTTTTTTATCATCGTTCATATTTTTTTTACTAAATTAATTGTAATAGTTTTATTATACCATACTAATCTATTTTCCCCTATAATAGGCTAGAAGCGCTTTCACACCGGCTAGATTTTTCTCCCATTCTAGAATATCGTGAGTTGTAAACTCCACGGTAATAGAAGGTATGCCGATTTTCGCAAGCCATCCCTCTGCATCCCCTGTCACTTTATAAGCGCTAAATTTTTCCACGGCACCGTAGCCGGCTGCTTTTGCATAGGTATTCATCAAGGTTAGCGTCTCTGGCAGAGTCCCCGCTTCGCAGTCGGATGCATAAACAATACCCGCTTGGCTATGCCAAAAAGTAACCGATGCAAATTTATTTGCCAAAACAAAATCCCGCAAAACTTTCGCTTCCGGTTCGGAAAACGCGCTCGTGCCGGCAGAAACAATATTGCTCCGCCAATTTGAAGTCGGTTGCCACTCACAATCAAAGTTGCGATTGAGGTCCACTTCGTTTGCGTTAAATCTCCCCGGCGCAGTATCTATTCCCCCAGGAATATCGCTAGCCGTAAATCTGCCTTCTTTACCAACAATTTTAAACACCCCGTCTGGGTTTAGCGACGGGATAATGACAACAGAAAGATTTGCTGGCACCGCGCTTGGATTGGCTTCAAAATAATCTACGAACTTATACGCGAGTATCACGCTGTTCCATTCATAACCGCCGTGAATACCCCCAACCAAAAGGATTTTGGTTGCGCCCGCGCCAAAAGTATAAGCTTCAATAGCGCGCCCTTCCACTGAGGCGCCTATGACTTTATTTTTACCGTTAGCAACTTCTGGCTTTAGGTTTTTATCTAAGAGCTCTTCGTCTTCCCCAAATTCTGTACCTTTATAATCTTTTTGGGAAGATATCAAAAGAACTACGCCAACTACGAGAACAACAAAAAGAGCGCTGGCAATAATTATCCATTTTCTAGACAACGATTGCATTATTCTGTGGAATACTTAGCAAGCAGAGCTTCAAATCCCGCTTTGTTTTTGGTCCACTCTACGTCTTGGTGATTTGTAAGTAAAACACTGATAGCAGGAATTTCTTTTTTCGCAAGCCAATCCACAAAGTCTCCGGTTATTTTATACGCAGTAAAATTCTGCCCTGCAGGATAGCCGGACGCTTTTGCAAAAAGATTTGTGATTACAGTAGTCTCTGTGAGTACCGGAGCACCACAGCTGGAAGCATACACTTTACCTTCAGCGCTATACCATACCACAACTGCCGAGGGAGTACTGGCTTCTATATAATTTTTCATAGCTACTGATTCTGGTTCAGAAAATACCGTAGCTCCGCCAGAAACAGGCTTATTCTGCCAGAGAGCATTTGTCTGCCATTCGCAATCAAAATTTCGACTCAAGTCCACATTGTTTGCATTGAATCTGCCAGATACTTGCACCGCGTTTGAGGGCGAAACATCCTCCGGTTCAAAACGTCCAGTAGAACCGGTAACTTTCTCCAAACCATCTGGATTCATTACTGGAACAACAGTCACTTTTATATTCGCTGGCACCACCGTCGGATTGGCCTCCAAATAATCTACCATCTCATAAGCAAGAAGAGTTGTGTTCCAAGAGTATCCACCGTGAATACCACCGACAAAAAGAAGCTCGGTGTCTCCGGTGCCGTAGTGATAGGCAGTGATGGCATTGCCACCGACTGATTGCCCGAGAACCGTTTGCTTCTCATCTTTTACAATACCCTCGGCATTTGGAGTTTGAGTATCATCCGGAAGATTCCCCGATGGATTTTTTAAATCAGTAACGTTTGAATCAGTCGGAGCTTTGTCTCCGGAATCCTTGGTAAAAAAGAACACGCCCAAAGCTATAATAATAAGCACAACAAACAAAATAATTGTGTTTTTCATAATGCTTTTATTATAACATATATTTAAATTTAAATGGTAGTCTAATTCCCACTATCTAAAATATCCCAAAGGTATAAAGTGAGGGTTGTGCGCTTGCCGAGATAGTCTTCGGCGAGTTTGAGCATTTGTCTTTCGCTCGGCAGACTCCCGAGACCAAAAGCTTTTTGAAATCCTTTTTTGGTGCCGAGGTCGCCTACCGGCAAAATGTCCGGCCGATTGAGCGCAAAAATTAAAAACATGTCGGCGGTCCACGACCCGACGCCTTTAACTTGCACCAAATGCTTTTTCACTTCCGTATCCGTCATCTTGTGAAAATTTTTGTGATTGATAGTTTTGTCTAAAAACTTTTCCGCTAAATCTTTGAGATATCTGGCTTTCTGGGGCGATATACCGGCGGACTTTAGTTGTGCTCCAGATAATTTCAAAAAATTCTCCGGAGTGACTTTACGCCTGTCGAACAATTTCAAAAATTTTCCATAAATAGCATTCCCCGCTTTGGTCGAAATTTGTTGGTAAGTTATTGAGCTCGCGAGCGACAAAAAAGGGTTTCGGGTCGGCTCAATCTTTCGTAATTTTTTCTTATTTATTTTGAGCTTCATGACTAAAATTCCTCCAACATTTTCTGATCGCGCGCTTCGAGTTCTGCTTTTGCCCCACGCGCGTCTTGTATCGCGTCGGTACTTATTTCCACAAAACCCTTTGTTTCTTTTTTACCATCTTTATCCACCGAAGAAGATAGACTAAACAAATCCCCCCGTACCAAAAGAAACGCGATAATGGCAACTCCAATCAAAAGCGCTATTAAACCGATAAATCCTTTTTGCATGATATTTATCATTATATTATAATACCGAAAAAAGTTTCTGCATTAAAACCAAATCTCAATGGCCACATTTATGTCGACACCGTCGTAGAGGTTCTCCTCATAGCGCACTTCTTTTTTAAGAGGTAAAAGGTATGTCGCGGAATGCCTGTCTGGAAAAATAGAAGTGATCCACTTTGTTTTTCCAATTTTTGCTTCGACATAAATTGCGCCCCAACCTCGACGCAATTTCCCTTTTTGCATTTCTTTTATTTGGGCCGAAATATTCTCCGGCACTCGCGCAAACCGCCAAGCCCCGCTATTGTCCGCCCTGTCGTATCCACCCGCCTGCCACACCGTCACCTTGCTTTTGAATTTAAATTTCTTGCTGTTAGTGATTTTCTTTCTTCTGGTGGGTTTTGCAGATTTTTTCCTTATACCCTTTCTCATTTAAACATTCTAACATACGACAATACTGTGTTGTCCATTTCAACCGACTTTAGTCAACTAAAGTCGTTAGAATTAGAATCTGGAGGAATAAGAATAATTTTTATTTGATTAGAAAAGTAAACACATAGTCAGAGGAAGCTATAGTGGTGCCGGAAACCTTGTCCGGCTTCACGTCGACGAGTGTGATCGAGCGTCCATACATGGCGAGCTCTTGGTCTAAAGTAAGCGTCACATTTTGATTGAGCGCGCCGTATACGAAGTTTACTTTGACTTTAACTGTTCCCGCTTGAATACACTCTACATCTATTGGACAACGACTATCTTCTACTAGCTCCTTCACTGTGCCAGTCACTCCAGAGAGCGATATCGTTTGCCCTATTTTTGCCGAGAGCGTAGTCTCGGTTATAGTCGTTGACGTGGTACTGGTGGAAGTACTGCCGATTGAAGTGTTTGTGCCAGTTCCACTGGTATTACTATTTGTACTTTCTGTATCCTCGACATAAGTACCATCATCTGTAGGACTCACAACCTTGGATTTATTAATAAAAACAAACACCGCTACGACGCCTAAAACAACTACTAGAGATATAATTAATGTTTTATTCATATGTATATTATACCATACTAAATTGTGGTTTACTCGACTTAATTTAAACAAGGACATAAGTAAAGATCATCCTCGCTAACCATCACAAATTCTATTCACCCATTCGTACGAATTAGCCTATGAAACAAATACCTTAAAAAAGTTTATTATATCATTTCCAAATACGTATTTAGGTTTTTTTCTATTTTACTTTTTATGAATTCTTTAGTTAAGTTTTGAACGTGGTGATCTATTTGTTGGTTTTAAACTCATCCCTATTTCTTGTGCTTTTGCTTGTACACCAACTACTGGTCTTTGAAGCTTTAATCCGATAACACGAGTCGGAACTCTTCCTCCCATGCTTTTCAAACTTTTGATTTCAGTTGGGGTCCATTGCTGACCAGACTTTGCAATATATTTTGGCAATTTTGTCATAAATTTTTGTAATTTATTTTTTATAATTTCGACTAATTTAATAGTAATATACTCAAGCTAATTTCACCCTGTGGATAACTTTCGGTTTTCTTTCGGGTTTGATTATTGATATAATATACTTATGTTAACTAAGAAACAAAAGGAGTTACTAGACTTCATAAATAAGTTCTCTAAGAAAAAAGGATACTCCCCTTCAATTCCAGAACTTGCCAAACATTTTGACCGAGCAGTTGGGACAATTCACGAACATGTACAAAAATTACAAGAAAATGGATATTTAAAAAAAATAGCAAACAAAGCTCGCTCTATTGAAACATCAAATAGAGAGATTATGGTAAAAATTCCACTCTTGGGAACAATTGCTGCTGGACAACCAATTGAAACAATTCAAGAAAAAGAAACAATCGCGATTCCTAAAAATAAACTCCCTAACTTTGGAGATATTTATGCACTCAAAGTTTCTGGAAATAGCATGATTGATGAAAATATTAATGACGGAGATATTGTTTTGGTTAAACAGCAAGCCATAGCAGAGAACGGACAGAGAGTTGTTGCTTTAATAGATAATTATGAAGCAACGCTAAAAAAATTTTATAACGAGGGAAAACAAATAAGGCTTCAACCAGCAAATAGTTTATATGAACCAATCATTATTAAAAAGGACCGAGATATTAAAATACAAGGAATAGTTATTGATGTCATAAAAAATAATGATATTGCAGAGGAAAAAAAAATTTCTATAAGTACCGGAATAAAAAAGGAAGATAAACTACCTCTAAATAAAATAATACTAGGTGACGCATTGTCTGGACTTAAAAAACTTCCCGACGAGTCTTGTGATGTCATCGTAATTGATCCACCATATAATATTGGAAAAAACTTTGGAAACAATATTGATAAAAGAGAGTTTGGAGAATATGTTTCTTGGTGTAAAGAATGGATTAATGAATGTATTCGCATAATGAAACCTAACGGGACAATGTTCATTTATGGTTTTAGTGAAATACTGGCGTATCTTTCAGTAGAAATTCCTATAAATAAACGTTGGCTTATATGGCATTACACAAATAAAAATGTAGCTTCTTTAGATTTTTGGCAAAGAAGTCATGAATCTATAATCTGTGCTTGGAAAGAAAAACCGGTTTTTAACCGTGACGAAATAAGAGAACCTTACACAGAAGGTTTTTTAAACGGAGCAGCGGGTAAAATAAGAAAAGGTACGGCGGGTAGATTTAGTTCAAGTGGAAGAGAGACAACTTACAATGCTCATTTAGGTGGTGCATTACCAAGAGATGTAATAAAAATACCAGCATTAGCGGGTGGCGCTGGAATGAACGAAAGGTGGTTTATGTGTAAAACGTGTGAGGATATATTTGAACCGAGAGAATTAAAAAAACACATAGAACACGATACAGAAAAACACCCGACTCAAAAACCCCTTGAGTTATCTAAAAAACTTATTCTTTCTGCAAGTCCAAAGAAAAGTGGTGTAGTTTTAGTTCCTTTTGTTGGTACTGGAACAGAATGTGTTGCTGCAAAAATACTTGGACAAAATTATATTGGCTTTGAAATAAATCCTGATTATGTAATAATGGCAGAAAAATACATTAACTCAGTTAAAACAACATCTAAATTGTTTTAACTAAACTTCTTCTATTGTTTTTATATTTCCAACTTTAGAATATTTTGAAAGATGTTTTTTGTAACCCACAAGAATTGTAGAAACATATTCTTTTGTTTTATCTGGCGGACAAACAATTGAAAATTTATATTTTTTTATTAAAGTTTCTATATTCACATTCTGAGTAGAACGACTACCAGGTTTTCTATTTTTTACCCTATCTAAAAGATATTTACCTAAATCTTTATTTTGCCCATATATTACAAATTGTAAATCACTTGCACCTTTCCATACTGCAATAGCAGTAAACAGTCTTTTATCGCTAAACGCCTTTGCTTTTTCTATATTAGTGTCATTCCATGTTCCACCATAACGTTTCGAAGAAATCGAACACTGTTTTACTTCTAAAAATTCTTCTTTTCTAGATTTCTTAGCATCAAATCCATGTTTTGCAAAGTTTAATAAATCAAAACCAAAATAATTTGCAATTATAGCATCTCTTATCTCATTAATAGCCGTATCTGTATCATAATTTCCAAATTTATCTTGAAATTTATTCAAATCAACTAATGCTGTAATACCTAATGTCCTAAAATCTGATGGTACTATTCTGTAGTTACCCTTTTGAAAAATATTCATGTTTATTTTTTTATTAACTCTAATAATTTTTATCTCCCCTTTAGCTAAGGATTTTAAAGGGATAATAAAGACATTCTACGCCTTTTAGGGTGAATTATCTAGAGCTTAAGGTACTACCGAGCAGAATACCGTTCGCAAAGTAAAATCCGGTTTGACCAGTAGGCAAAATATCATAAGTATATTTCTCGCCGTAAGAAACTAGTTCAATTGAAACTACTTTGGCAGTGTCATACAAGTCGCCTAAAACCAAATCCCCCACCGTGCGACCGAGAATTGTAGGGTGCCCGGGAGAAACAAGGAGTGCGCGTCCATCTGCTAATACAAATTGAACCATTTTATGCTCCGGTGGCACAGAGGTTTTGCTCGTCTTTAGGACAAACCCTAGGGCGCGATGCCCGGAACTATTGACCGTCCAAATCGGCATGCCGATTTGCAAATCTTGCACGGGCATCGCGCCCAAAGGAGTATCAATCAAAGTACTTTTGGCAAGGCAGATAGGGCAAGTGCGAACATATCCTTTTAATTGACAGAAATACGGTGGTGGTGGTTCGCCTTCATAGCCAACCGGAGAACCACAGCCCTGCACGCATTCAAAGTCAGCTCCACAACTCTGATCACTCGGGCCATTACACTCACGCCCGATGGGGCTGGTGCAAATATTTTTGTGGCACAAATTTCCGGATGCGCAATCAGAGTCCGCGCTACAACGGCTACCTTCTTTCAATTTACATTCTCCAGCTACAATGGTATAGGTGGGAACACACGTAGGGTCGGTACTAGAACACACAGTCCCCGTGCCTTGTGTTTCTTGACAGATATATTTGGAGGAAGGACAATCGGAATTTTTAGTACAGCTTAGCTCCGAACCAACTCTCGGACACGGTGCAAATTCACAATTGGGACCAGTGCGCCCTACGGCAGAACCATCGGGGCAAAGCTTGGCTTCTTCGGTGCAGGCTTTCGGAAGCGCTGGGGGTATGGGAATAATTTTTTTGTCTTCGTCTATGGGAATGGCTTTACCTAGATATTTCGGCTGGCGGTTGAAAATAATATTTAATATCGCTTTTTCGTTGGCAAATATTTCGCGAATATAATTTGAAAGTTTTACATGTTCATCATTGGCGGGCACTCCGTAGGCATCGAGCCCCAAAGCGCGAGCGATAAATACCGCGCGAGGCAGATGGAAAGATTGAGTGACGACAATCACTGAAGAGACTTTAAAAATATCTCGCGCGCGATACATGGTGCTGTAGGTATCAAAGCCGGCGTGGTCTAGAAAAATATCCGCGTCCGGTATGCCTTTTGCCAAGAGATAATTGCGAACCGGATTGACTTCGTTGTGCTCGACAGTGCTGTTGTCGCCGGAGGCTAAAATTTTAGAAACTTTTTTCGCACGATATAGTTCTAGAGCTTTATCCACCCGACTTTTGAAAACAGGGGAAAGCTCGCCATTGGAATACACTGCCGCGCCGAGAATAAGAACAGTCTGGGATTCTTGTATCTCCTCCCCATTTCCATAAATACGTGCTGAAGAGCCGAAGTTGACGATGGCATTTGTAACCAAAATAAATATAAAAAGCAGAGCGGGAATCAAAATAAGAAAAATTAAAAAGCGTCTCTTTCGCATAGATATTAATTATAACAGAAATTTTTTTATTTCTTTTTAGACTTTCTCTTTGGCTTTACGGCCACTTTGTGCACCGCGCCCTCCATCCGGGGCGGTCGGGTGAGACGTATGCTCTCCCGCAAGTACTCTTTTTTATCTATATCTATCCTTCCCTTTGTGTTATTTTTCACCTTTTACTTTCCTATTTTATCGTGAAGAGTCCGTTAGATGCATTTATACCTAAGAACGTGCCGGTTTGGCTAGAGATAGACACCATCACTCTAAAAAGAGTGCCCCATGATACGCCCGGGTCGGACGGTAAAGTCGTAGGCAAAGTGACTTCTTCCTCGCCATCGTTTGCAGTGAAATCTGAAAGTAATTTGGAATTAGTAATGACATGTCCGAGAGGACTATAATAGTTAAGTAAAAGCAACGCTTTGGTTTCTGCTGGGTCTACCCCTTGTGTATTCCATTTTACTACAACTTTTTCTCCTGGAGAATATGTCTCGCCCCCATCGGGTGAAACCAATACAATAGAAAACTGGCTGGCTGCCGTGGGTGAAATGCTTCCGCCGGAAGTGCTCCCGGAAGAAGTGCCCGACGAAGAAGTCGTCTTCGGACAAGGAGCGCCAGTGACATTATTGAACAAATAAGTGGAAAGACTGCAAGGTAGGACTGTGCCACCGGTAATACTGCCTGTATTGGTGGAGCCTGTGGTACTAGTGCCTCCTGTGCTACCGCTTCCTGAAGTGGAAGAAGGCAAGGCTGAATATCCGCTACCGCTACCAGAAGAACTAGTTGATGTAGTCCCTGTCGCGCTCGAACTTGAGAGAAGAGCTGAGACAGTGTTTATAGTTGTGCTATTTGCCCCGAGAGCTTGAAGCATGGACGTGATGGCAGAAATCCCCCCGCTTGAAAGAGCTCCAGCCATTGCTTTGTTTGGCAATACAAAAGAAAAACCAAGAAGCATAACCCCTAAAATCAAAAAACTCGCTGTATATTTTTTCATAATTTTATTTTTTAGATAATTAATAATACTTATAATGACCCTCTCTATTATATTGTAGCTAGACTTAAACTTCAACCCCAAAATCTTTTAATACCTCCACCACCCTAAAAACTGGCAGACCCATAATACTATTATAATCCCCTTCTATTTTTTCTACAAATTTATCGCCCACGGCTTGGATAGCATAACTGCCAGCAAAGTTTAGTGGATTACCCGTTTTTATATACTCATCAATCTCTTTTTCCGACAATTTCTTAAAAGTAACAAAAGTCTCCACAGCCTCCGAGGCAACTTTACCACTTTTTGTATCAATCACCGTAATCCCCGAGATCACCGAGTGGGTATCGCCAGAGAGCATAGAGAGCATTTCTTTGGCTTTATCTTCTGTATGTGGCTTTCCTAAAATTTTTCCTTGAAACGCGATAAAAGTGTCGCCGGCTATTATAATGGCATCATCATAATTCCTAGCCACCGCTTCGGCCTTGCCTCGCGAGAGAAACTTGGCAAGCTCTTTGGGCTCCATAGGTAGTGTCATATCCTCCTCATAGTCGCTCCCCACTGCCTCAAACTTTACCCCGGCATTTTTAAGAAGTTCAATTCTTCGAGGCGAAGTGGAAGCTAGAATGATTCTCCGTTTCATTTTTTATTTCTCCGAAATTGTATATCTATCTAAAACTGCTTCAAAGATAAGCGGGGCGACGATGGTGGCATCCGACTCGATGACGAACATCGGAGTATCTTTGGTTAATTTGTCCCAAGTAATTTTTTCATTTGGGGTGGCGCCGGAATACGAACCGTAAGATGTGGTGGAATCTGAAATCTGGCAAAAGTAGCCCCAAGGTCGCACCGGCTTTTTCAAATCATATTTTATAGAAGGTACCACACAAATCGGAAAGTCGCCCGAGATGCCACCACCGATTTGGAAAAATCCGAGTCCCGCGCCATCTTTAGAGAGCTCTTCGTACCAATCATAAAGTTGCACCATGTATTCTACTCCCGTCTTCATAACTGATGGAGATACTTCTCCCGCTTTGCAATAGCCCGCGAAAATATTTCCAAGCGTGGAATCTTCCCAGCCCGGCACAACTATCGGAAGATTTTTCTTGGCAGCTTCCAAAAGCCAACAAATTTCAGGGCTCCCATCATGATGCGGGTCAATCGAGCCGTCCATTAGTATTTTATAAAAATATTCATGCGGGAAATACCGCTCACCCTTCTCTTCCGCTTCTTTCCACTTTTTTAAAATAATAGGCTCCACTACTCGAAAAGCTTCTTCCTCCGGAATAGAAGTGTCCGTCACGCGTCGCTCACCCCTCTGTAAAATTTTCGCATCATCTTCTTTGGTAAAATATCTGTAATCCGGATAATCCTTGTAGTGACTGTGCGCGACTAATCTGAAAACCGATTCTTCCAAGTTCGCGCCGGTGCAAGAAATGGCGTGAATTTTATTTTCGCGAATCATGGGGGCGAGCGTAATCCCGAGCTGGGCAGACGACATTGCGCCTCCCATGGCGAGCAACATCTTGCCTCCGTCGTCCAAATGTTTTTTAAAGGCAATCGTCGCGTCCTTCATTTGACGCGCGTTAAAATTGTGAAATAATTTTTTAAATAGGTCTAAAGTATTCATAGTGTTTATTATATAGAATTTTGAAATAAAAAAATAGAGCTCGGACAAAATGTCAGAGCTCATGTGGATATTTAGCATCTAGGAGATGCTTTGTGTGCTAGAAGCACACAGGTTTATGTTGGTTTCAAAGAACGATTCGGTTGGATTGGTTCTGGGTATTTTTGAGCTATAGTAATGCTCAATGTGGTTCCCAGTACATTAATTATACTACTTAAAATAACAAATAAATGCAGAATGTGGATAACTGGTAAATTACCAAAATATATGTTATATATTAATGGTAATTACAAGACACTAAACACAAAACCTATGCCAAATGAAGATTCACTAGAAAGAGCAAAAAAATTAGTCGAAGAAAGAAAAGCAAAAAGACTTTCACTGGAGGAAATAGCGAAAGAAGAAAAGGAAGATAAGGTGAAACAATTACATGCTCAGTATTCTCAGCTGACACAACAACTTGGACAAATACGCATGGAGTTGAGGGGAATACCCAGAGAAATAGACATTGCTAGCGGAAAAATAAGTAATCTAAAGCATGGTCAATCTGGGTCAGTAGAAATTTTAAAAAATGAACCCGATACGGGATACCTTTTTAAAAAAGATACGGGCAAAGATAAAAAAGATACTAAAAAACTGCACCAAGAAAGACAAGAAGTGTTTGATGTTGTTTTTCAAGAAAGCCAAAAAGAAAAGAGGGTGCTAAAGAAAGAAAAAAGAGAAGTTGAGATAAAGGGAGTTGAGCTAGAAAAAAAAGAAAAAGAAATTTTAGAGAAAATAAAGCAAATACTCGCTTCGGAAATGGGTGGTGAGCTCAATAATCTAATACTAAAGAATAATGAAAATCTGGAAAATGAAAATAGAAATTCATCAGAGCGAAAAGAAATTACTGGTTTATACTGGGAGAGTGTAGCTATAAAAAAATTAAATGCTTACGTTGGTTCTGTAAAAGAGAAAATAGAAGAACTTGAATCACAATTAAGAATAGCTTCAACTGAATTATTGACCAACTTATCTGAAGTATTCAAAAACAAACTGAACTCCCCAGAATATAAAGAACTCGCTGAAAAAGAAGTTTTTGAAATAGAGACTATAGAGAAAATGCTTCCTAAAAAATACGAGGACTTGCGAGTCAGTGTATATAGTTATGATTCTGATAGCCTTTCCTTGCCAAAAATTGACGAGATTCTAGAGGAAGTTTCCAAGTTGCGAAGAAAATTTTCAGAGGAAGAACACAAGGTTGGAAGAGAGGCTTGGGAGAAACAGGGAAAATGGTTCAGTGGAGTGTCAAAACTAGAAAAAATAATAAAGAAAGCAAATGATAGAAGGAAAATTATGGATAGCCTTCATCAAGAAATATCTAAGGTTCAAAGAGAGTTTAGCTATAAAAAATTAGACAACTCTATCTTTAAAAACTCCCGAAGCAATAGCAATACCTTGGGAAACCAATTAACCTCCCTTTTATCAAGTATTAGATATGACGTTGGATTCTCTGGCTCTGAATTAGGAAGAGTGGAACCACAAATCCCCCAGTTTAAAAAGGAATTCTTGCTAACTGATTTATCTAATTTAAAAGACGGAATAGAACTAACAACAGAACAAAAAATAGCAATCGAAAAATACGAGGAATTTGAAAAAAAACTACAACAAAGTAGATATGAAGCAGAAGTACTCAGGCAAATAAAGGGTAATCGCTAGCTAAAATTTATTATTTGCAATTTTTTGGGAAATATGCGAGAATGAACCCTATGAATCCCGTTAGAAGTTATACTAAATGGGATAAATTTATAAAATATAAAAAAAGTTACCTAAAATCATTTATTCGTAAGTGTAATGTGGGTTAACTTCTAACGGGATGAATTTAGTAGGAATTCTGCCCTATGTGCAGATTATGCTTTCGGTAATATTGGTTCTCTCTATCTTACTCCAGCAATCAGGCGCCGGTCTCGGAGGCGCGCTCGGGGGTGGAGATGGGGGGTCATTTCACAGCACCAGGAGAGGTTTTGAGAAATTTCTTTTTTATTTGTCTATCGTGTGCGGAATTCTTTTTGCTCTAACAGCCTTCCTTGCTATAATATTAAGCAAGCAAATTTAAAGAAGGCGCCGTCCCCTGCTAAATTTTTATTTGATTTTCATTTATGGATAAAGACACTCCCCCACGCAATTTCATATTGCCGACAAAACAAGAACTAAAAAAAATCATCTGGTCTTTCTCAAAAAAAGAATGGCTCGTTTTTGGGGGTCTGCTTTTGATTCTTTTTATAAGCACTTTGGGAATTTTACAAACCATCAACAAATCTTTTATGGAGAGCGTGCCACTTCGTGGCGGATCTATTAGAGAAGGAGTCCTAGGCTCTCCGCGTTTTACCAATCCCGTGCTCGCCTTGACCGATCCAGACAAAGACATGGTCGCTCTGGTTTATAATGGACTAGTGCGCAAGAGCCCAGACGGAGAAATCATTCCTGACCTAGCAGAGAGTATTGATATGTCGCCTGACGGACTGACATATACTTTCGTTTTAAAAGAAAATTTGCGTTTCCATGACGGAGAACCTTTAACAACGGACGATGTAATCTTCACTATCACCCAAGTGCAAGACCCGATTATCAAAAGTCCACGCAAAGGCAACTGGGACGGAGTAAGTGTAGAGAAAATTGATGACAAGACAGTGAAGTTCATCCTAAGGAAACCCTATGCCACATTTCTGGAAAATGCAACTTTGGGGATAATGCCTCTGCACATTTGGACAGACTCTCCCATTGAATTGAACGAAGCAAACAAAACCCCAATAGGTAGCGGTCCGTATAAAGTAGTGAAGGTAAATCAACAATCTTCCGGTGCCATAGAATCCTACGAACTGTCTACTTTTTCGGATTTCAGTTTGGGTCAACCTTATATCAAAAAAATTACACTGAGATTTTATCAAAATGAAGAAACTCTAGTGAACGCGCTTGAGACTGGCAGTGTAGACCAAGCAAGTTCTATCTCACCTAGGAGCGCACAAGAACTACAGAAGAAAGACTATCGCATAACCTCTGCCGTGCTTCCCAGAATTTTCGGTCTTTTCTTTAACCAAAGCCAAAATCAAATTTTTACAAACAAGGTAGTGGTGAAAGCAATAAATCAAGGTATAGATAAAAACAAAATCAGCCGAGAAGTGCTCGGAGGATATGCAATACCCATTGAGGACCCAATACCACCCACAGTGACAGAATACGAAAAACAGAGAAAAACAAGCGCCCCGCGTGAAGAAATCTTAAAAGGAATCAGAGAATCCCTGGAGGAGGGCGGTTGGAAATTGGGGGGAAGCGGATATTTGGAAAAAACCACCACCGATAGCAATAAGAAAAAAACAACTACCGTGCTCCAATTTTCAATTTCTACCGGAAATGCGGAAGAGTTGGTAAAATCAGCGGAACTGATAAAAGAAGATTTAACGGAACTGGGTATGAAGGTTGATGTCAAAACTTTTGAAGTAGGCAACTTGAACCAATCCGTAATCCGCCCGCGCGAATATGACGCGCTCTTTTTCGGACAGATAATCAATAATGAATCCGACCTTTACGCTTTTTGGCACTCTTCGCAGAGAAAGGACCCGGGGCTCAACGTGGCGATGTATACCAACGCCAAAGTGGATAAAATCCTAGAAGATGCGTTTGTGACCACAGATAAAGAAGAAAGAATAAAAAAATACATTTCTTTTGAAGAAGAAATCAGAAAAGATTTACCAGCAGTTTTCTTATATAGTCCAAGCTTGATTTACGTTATAAAAAAAGATTTAGAAGGACTAACCTTACAAAATATTATTTCACCTTCGGATAGATTTAATAATGTTCATTTATGGTACACTAAGACGGACAATGTTTGGAAAATTTTTTCTAAATAGAACTATTTTATAAACAATGAAAAATTAAAATGACTAAAAAAAACAGAATGCCTTTCAGCGCATTCAGTATTGAAAAACAAAAAGAACCTGCCCGCAATGCTTCGCATAGCAATGCAGGCGGGGAAAATAAAAAAGAGACGGCTGTACATAAGGGTGGAGAGATGAAAGAAGGGCGAAATCAAGAAAGAAGCGGAGAAAGAAAAAGAACCAAAGGTTCAACTTACCAATATTCAAAATTTGGAAAAGGTTCGTCTCCTCGTGGTGGCAAGGGCTCGTTTGGCGCGAGAGACGGTTATAAAAATCAAAACGGTAGCGAAAAAATACCTCCCCCAGAGCAAGGGGTGATTCGTATTATTCCGCTCGGTGGAGTAGAGGAAATCGGCAAAAATATGACTGCGATAGAGATGGGCGACGACATTATCGTAGTCGACGCTGGGATGCATTTTTCCAACGAAGAAACACCGGGCATAGACTATGTCATACCTAATACCACTTATCTCGAAGAGCGAAAAGATAAAATCCGCGCGCTCTTTGTCACCCACGGACACCTAGACCATATCGGGGGTGTGCCTTTGGTGCTTTCTCGTATCGGCAATCCGCCGGTTTATTCTCGGAATCTCTCTATGCTTCTCATGCGCAAGCGCATGGCAGAATTCCCCCATCTTCCTAAAATGAAAGAGACAATTGTGGAGCGAGATAGCGTCATCACTTGTGGAAAAATGAGGATAAAGTTTTTCGGCGTTACTCACACTATTCCCGACTCGATGGGTATAATCATCGAGACTCCACACGGGTGGATCGTAACGCCGGGCGATTACAAACTCGACCAAATCGATGGTGTTGTGACGCCCGAAGAAGAAAAGGAATATTCTATTTTTGACAAAGCAAAAGTTTTACTTCTTATGACCGACTCTACCAACATCGAAAATGAAGGATTCTCTTTACCTGAAATAAAAGTGCATCAAGGACTTGAAAATTTAATCAAGAAAACACCCGGACGACTCATCATCGCGGCCTTCGCGTCCCACATCACTCGGCTCGCCCACGTGGTAAGAATCGCCGAAGCTTTAGGTAAAAAGGTGGCGCTCGATGGGAGAAGTATGAAAACAAATATTGAAGTGGCTATTGAGGCAAATTTCTTCAAACCTAAAAAAGGAACTCTGATACCGATAGAAGAAGCCGATAAATATCCGCCAAACAAAATAGTAATACTTATGACCGGCGCTCAAGGAGAAGAATTCGCGGCTTTAAATCGCGCCGCAAACAGATCACACGCAAAGTTTACTCTCCACAAAGGCGACACAATCATACTCTCGGCCTCGATTGTGCCGGGCAACGAACGCGCCGTTGAGAAAATGAAAGACGGGCTGGCTCGCCAAGGTGTGCGCATCATCAGCTATCGAACAGCCGGCGAGGACTATGTGCATGCGACCGGGCACGGTAACAAAGAAGATGTCAGATGGCTTCACCGAAAAACACATCCGAAATTCTTCATTCCGATTCACGGCAATCATTATCGTTTGGTACTGCACAAAGAGCTCGCTATGGAACTCGGCATGGCAGAAGACCATATCGTAGTGCCAGATAATGGCTCAATAATTGAAATATCACCTGATGGAGAAAAAATTATTAAAAGAAAAGAACGCGCGGCGGCAGGACTCATGATGGTAGACGGCATATCGGTGGGTGACGCTCAAGACGTGGTCATACGCGACCGCCAAATGCTCTCCCAAGACGGAATGTTTGTGATTATTGCAGTAATGGATCAACGAACCGGAAAACTAAAAAAATCTCCGGACCTCATATCGCGAGGATTCGTGTATCTTAAAGAAAACCAAGAACTCCTGCGTCAAGTGCGAATCATTATCCGGAAATCGGTAGAAGAAAGAGAGAGAGTAGGGGGTTCTGTTGACCTTGACCTTATCAAAGCTGATCTAGGAGAGAGTGTATCAAAATTCTTGTATCAGAAAACTTCCAAACGCCCACTTGTAATACCCGTGATACTCTCGGTCTAGTTTGTTATAATCTGTATTGTGAAAAATAAGCGAAAAATCATCTACTTGGCCGGATTTCTTTTCTCTATCCCGGTAGCGCTCACTTCTTATATCAACTCGAGCTTGCTGGAACAATTTATAAACCCGCTTTTTGTAAGTGCGATATACATCATCTCTTCCCTCCTAACTATTTTTGGGCTTTTCAAGATGCCCAAGATACTCACCCGACATGGAAATAAATTCACTATTATTCTTTTTTCTTTTATCTCCGCTTTGTCTTTTGTATTGATGGCGCTCGGGGGAAAATCCTATATCGTCGTGTCTATGTTTGTGGTAAATTTTATCGCAAATAACTTTATTTTTGCTTCGCTCGATATTTTTTTGGAAGACCTCACCGGAAAATCAAGAGTCGGAAGATTGCGAGGACTCTATCTCACGATTATCAATTCAGCTTGGGTTATTGCTCAGCTTATTTCTGGGTCCATCATCGCAAAAAGTTCTTTTTCAGGAATTTATCTTCTCTCAGCGCTATTTACCTTACTTGTCCCCTTGGTGATATGGCTGGCTCTGAAAAATTTTCAGGATCCAGAATATAAAAAAGTCTCTGTCTGGAAAACGGTGAAGTTTTTCGTTAAAAACAAAAATATTTCAAAAATATATTTTCTCAACCTGATTCTGAATTTCTTTTTTGCCTGGATGGTGATTTACACTCCGATATATCTCCACGATTACATCGGACTCCCTTGGGATAAAATTGGAATCATCTTCACTATTATGCTTCTGCCTTTTGTGCTCCTTCAATTCTCTTTTGGTAAAATGTCGGACAGAGTGGGAGAAAGAAAGCTTCTTCGCTTCGGATTTTTAACCAGCGCAATTTTTACTTTTCTGATTCCTTTTATAACCGAGCCAAAAATTTTTCTCTTCGCTTTAGTTTTATTTATGACTCGCGTGGGCGCCGCGACTATCGAAGTGATGTGCGATAGCTACTTTTTCAAAGTGGTTGATGAAGAAGATGTGGAAGCAATCAGTTTTTTCCGAAATACCCGTCCAGTCTCTTATATCATCGCGCCTTTAGTCGCCATCGTGGTGCTTGCCTTGGTCCCATCTTTTAAATTTATATTTCCGGCTCTCTCGGTAATTCTCCTTTTTGGATTTTTTATAGCCGGCAGAATCAAAGATGTAAAATAAATTATTCTTTAGCAATTTCAAGCGTCACGGAAACTGTTTTCTTTTCGCCTTTGTGGAGAATTTTTAGAGTAATGGTGTCGCCAATATTTTTCTGCCGAATGAGTGATGCCAAGCTGACTTTTTCGTCCAGTTTTACTCCATCAATTTCCAAAATTATATCGTTCTCCACCAACCCTGCTTTATCTGCCGGAGAACCTGGAATAACCGCAAGTTCATCCTGATCTGCGCCTCCCTTTATCAACACGCCATATTCCACTTCCAGGTTATTTTTCTCTGCCACACTAGGGGTAATAGTCATATAGCGAACGCCCAATTGGGGCCGAACGATTTTGCCTGTTGCTTGGACTGATTCCACGGCGCCCTTTACACTGTTGATCGGCAAAGCAAAACCGATACTCTGCGAACCTTGCGCCACGGCAACGTTTACCCCTATTACTCGCCCCGATAGATCCAAGAGCGGACCGCCGGAGTTTCCGGGATTTATCGCCGCGTCGGTTTGAATTACATGGTCCAGAAGTTCGCTATTACCACTAAAATCCCCCGCTACGATTGAGCGCGCCAAACCCGAGACTACGCCTACGGAGACGGTATTACGAAATTCGCCCAAGGCGTTGCCTATCGCAATCACACTCTGACCGATTTCTAATTTTTCAGAATCTCCAAAATTAAGATACGGAAAATCTTGTCCTTCAATTTTTATGATAGCGATGTCTAGTATCGGGTCGAGCGCAATTACTTTCGCTTCGTGCTTTTCTCCGTCATTGGTAAAAACAGTATAAGAAACTTCTTTTTTGTCAACTACATGCTTGTTGGTAACAATGAGTCCATCACTAGAGACAAAAAATCCACTTCCTCCGCCTACTTCACGCTCTTCGGTTCCATCTTGTTTGTATTGTGGAATGTTAAAGAAAGAATTCGGGAAAAAATCTCCAAATGGATTAGAGCGACTATCAGGGTCAACAATATATTTCGGAACTTCTTTGGATAAAATTATAGACACCACCGCCGGATTTGTTTTTTTGACTGTATCAACTACAAAAGACTCTTGGGTGAAAAAATTTTCTTCTCCTCTACCACCGGCGACATTTTTTATTTCTTGCGCATCTTTCAAATATTCTCCGGCAAAATATTTGAATATCTCCACTCGAAAACTAAAAAGTACCAGTGCAAGAATCACTAGTAAAAAAATAAAGACAATTAAACTAGCAAAAAATCCTGCCAAGAAATCCTTTTTAGAAAATAATTTTGTTATATTATTGTTCTCCATAATCTAATTATAAAAAAATTAATAACTAATATAATTAAAATTATATTCTTAAACGTTTTTTTAGCAAGTGGTTTTTGTAAACATGGTTTTTGTAAGGTTTTAAGCGGATAATTTTTACTTTTAATCCTTTTTTTGCTAAATCTTTTTTCAAGTTCTTCACATACGCTCTCTGGTCATAGCCGAGCGCGATAATTTGCGGAGCTTCGCGCAAAATATGCAGGATGTGATTCTTTATTCCTGACAAAACAACTTTATCTACAAGATTGCATCCTAGAACTAATGCAAATCTTTCTTTTTCTTTCAACTTAGGAAATTTATTTTTAATTTTTTTTACATTTTTGTCGCGAGCAATAGATACAGTCAAAAAGGATTCTGTGGATAACGATTTTGCCTGTTTGAAAAAATCGAGGTGCCCGGAATGCAGTCCATCAAAAGTGCCAAAAACCATTATTTTTACTATGTTTTTTATTTTTCTATTTGACATTGCTCCAATTATAACACGCTGTTCGCTAAAACTTGCCGTATAATTTTCAAGTGGCTATAATAGATAAACTATGACATTAACCATAACCAAAAGAGACGGCTCAAAAGTTCCGTTCAACGCGGACAGAATCAACAAATCTATCGAGCGAGCCTGTTATGGACTAAACGACCCAATCTCCAAGGTTATCCAAATCGCTACCGAGACTCAACTAACACTCTACGATGGTATCACCACGGAGGAGATGGATTTGGCGACCATAAATGCGGCTCTACAGAATTCACAGTTTGGTTTGGAGTTTGACAAGATTGCGACTCGCCTGCTCCTCAAGGTGATTTACAAAAAAGTTATTGGCGATTATGACCCGGACGAGCGTGAAATCACAAATGAGGAATTTAAAAGACTCCACAACAGTAGATTTAAGGATTACATCTTAAATGCTGTTGAACGTGGATTGCTAGACCAGAGGATGGCGACAACATTTAACCTAGAAGAACTTTCCTCGTATCTAAACACTGACAACGATGAACTTTATAAATATTCCGGACTCTCTACGATGCAAAACAGGTATTTAGTAAAAAATGAAAAACAAATTCCACTCGAGACTCCGCAATTTTTTTGGATGCGCGTCGCGATGGGAATGTCACTCAATGAAGCTCTACCAAATAAATGGGCAAAAAAGTTTTACGAAAAAATGTCAGCGCTTGAATATCTCTCCGCTGGGAGCACCAACATCGGCGCCGGCACTCCACACCCAAAACTTTCAAATTGTTTCTTGATGGAAATTCATGACGACATGGCGCACATCGGAAAAACTGTTTCTGATGTTTTGATGCTTTCAAAAGCAACCGGCGGGATTGGACTGTCTGTCACCAAACTCCGCGCCGAGGGTTCAGTTTTAAAATCAAACAATACAATTTCTTCCGGACCTATTCCTTTTATGCACATCATAGACTCTGCTGTGCGCGCGGTGCAACGCGGAGGCAAGAAAAAAGGCGCGCTGTGTTTTTATATGGAAAACTGGCATCTTAATTTCCAAGATTTCCTAGACTTGAAGCAAAACAACGGAGACGACTACAGGCGCACTCGCACCGCTAACACTGCGGTCTATATTTCTGACGAATTTATGAAAAGAGTATTAGAAGGCGCCGATTGGTATTTGTTTGACCCGAACGAAGTCAAAGATTTAAACGAACTTTACGGACAGGAATTTGGAAAGAGATATAACGAATACGTAGAACTCGCAAAACAAGGAAAAATGAAACTATTTCAAGTGCTTCCTGCTCGTCAGCAATATAAAAATATCTTGGTATCGCTTGAAACCACTTCTCATCCATGGCTTACTTGGAAAGACTCTATAAATGTGCGTGCGCTCAACAACAATACCGGCACTATCCACTGCTCAAACCTCTGCACAGAAGTAACGCTTCCGACTGATATAGAAAACGTGGCGGTCTGTAACTTAGTTTCCATTAATATGGCTCGCCACATCGTGGGTGGGCAAATAGACTGGCACCGCTTGGAAGAATCTGTCCGGCTTGCAATCCGCCAGCTTGATAACTTGATAGATATCAATGAGCTTCCTATCGTAGAAGCGAAACGAGCGGATAATGAGAACCGAGCCGTAGGTCTCGGCCTCATGGGATTCTCTGACTCCATCGAGCAATTGGGCTATTCTTATGAAGACAACGAGGCTTTTGAATTTGCTGACCAAATTTTTGAATTCATTTCTTATATGGCGATTGATGAGAGCGCGAACTTGGCACGAGAACGCGGAGTATATAAAAATTTCAAGGGCTCAGAGTGGTCCAAAGGTTACGTCCCGGTTGACACATTGGCAAAGCTCGAGGCAAATCGTGAACGCGAGCTTACGGTCAGAAAAAATTCTGCAACTCTTCTGCCTCCGCTTGATTGGAATACGGCGCGCGCAAAAGTAAAACAAGGAATGAGAAACGCTACCCTCCTTGCTATCGCGCCAAACGCAAACATTGGGCTGGTAGCGGGCACATCCCCGGGTATTGACCCTCGATTTACCCAAATGTTCTCCAGAAATAAAATTTCCGGGAAATATTTGGAAACAAATCCAAATATGATAATTGCTCTACAAAAAGAAGGAATTTGGGAGAGAGTTCGCGAGCAAATTCTTGAGCATCACGGCGACATTGAATCAATCGATGAGATTCCAGATTACGTTAAGCGAATTTACAAAACTTCTTTTTCTGTTTCTCCTTATGCCTACATAGAAGTCGCCGCGCGCGCGCAAAAATGGGTAGACATGGGAATTTCTCGCAATATGTATTTAGATGTGAGAGACATTGATGAGATTATGAACATCTACACTTCTGCTTGGGACAAGGGATTAAAAACTACATACTACCTGCACATGAAGCCAAGACACTCCGCCGAACAATCCACTACAGTTGTAAACAAAGCTGAAGCTTTGGGAAAAAGAGGGTTTGCAGTATTGCGAGATAAAGTGGTACCGAAAGAAGAAACAAAAATAGAAATTGCAGAAGAAGTAAAAAATGAAATACCTGTAGCCTCTCCTGTGGCTATGAATATGCTAGAGAAAGTAGAAGTCGCCCAAAATCACAACATTGCAAAGATACACATGCCCGAAGACCCACAAGATCAGTTTCTCTGCGAAGGTTGCCAGTAGGGTTAGGTTCTAGTTGCTAGGGACTAGAGAAAAATATTTAAAAATAACCGACTAGTCACTAGAAACTAGTCACTAGAAACTAATTCTATGATTTTAGGAAAAGCGTCCCCGACGGACATGAATTTGCATCCAATGCACTACAAATGGGCTTACGACCTGTATAATCAGGCTGTCCGAAACAGTTGGTTCCCTCATGAAATCCCGCTCGGAGAGGACCTCGTAGATTGGAAAAAAATGACCGAGGACGAACGCCATGCCGTGGAATTCCTGATGGCTTTCTTTAATCCGGCAGAGCTCATAGTGAATCGCTCCCTAGCGCTCGGAGTTTATCCTTACCTCAAATCTCCCGAGTGTCACCTGTACCTCGCCAAGCAAATGTTTGAGGAAGCAAACCATTGTGTCGCCTTTGAATACGTGCTGGAAACTTTTCCGCTAGATAGAAACAAAGTTTACGATGTTCACCTAGACACCGACTCTATGGCGAAAAAGGAAGCATTCATCAACAAGTATCTAATCCGCATGACAGAAGAGACCCTTAATATTGAAACTCCGGAGGGTAAAAAAGATTTTGTGCGGAATTTAGTAGCCACAAATATCGTAATGGAAGGTATTTGGTTTTACTCCGGATTTATGGTGGCTTTATCTTTTCGTCAACGCAATCAACTTCGAAACTTGGGCTCTATGATAAACTGGGTTATCCGCGACGAATCTCTCCACTTAAAGTTCGGCATTCACTTAATCCACACAATTCTGGAAGAAAACCCTGAAATGCTTACCGAAGAATTCGCAGATGAAATCAGAGGCATAGTGATAGAAGGAGTAACCTTAGAATCAAATTACAATAAAGACTTGTTCCCAAAAGGAATACTCGGACTCAATGCCGACTATGTAAACCAATATGTGCAATATGTGGCAGATAGACGCTTGGAAGAACTTGGACTCACACCCCACTTTGGAGTCACCAACCCAGCAAAATGGATGTCTACCGCGACCGACGTATTTGAACTGGTAAATTTCTTTGAACAACAAAACACTTCTTACGAAGTGGACGCTCATGGACATAAACAAGAAGAGAAGAAACCGAAAGAAGGGGGAGAGTAAATTTAAACTTTATATAGGAAAATGACGAGCGAGACCTCCGACGAGTGGAAGCTCTTTCATTTTGTTTTGCACAACATTTACGATACCGACGATAGAAAGAATAAGAATGCCCAAGTTTAAGATTTTATATAACATAAAGAGTGATGAACCGAAACCACTCAAGGTGCTACTCAAAACCCAAATAATGATTGAAATTACAAAAAGCACGAGCCCTTGTTTGATATGAAATTTTACAAAGGGGTCGTCTTTTTTTACTATTAGAGATACAAGAACCAAAATCCCTAGGTATGACAGGATACCAAAAAGCATCTTGTGAGTATGCCCTGGTGTCTTGACTGCATTATCTGCCGGCTTCTCGCCTGCACTCCCCATATTTTGCCCTGTATTATTTTGATTATTTTGTGAATCCATATTTTTTACTAAATTAATAAAGATTAATAATAAGATTAATTGAAGTTATTATATCACTGGATACATTTTATCACAAATTATTGGATACTAAAAAACCCAAGCAAAACAGCTGTGATGTTAATTGCCGAGTGAGCTAAGGTGGTTAGAAATAAATTAGGATATTTATAATAAATTAAGGCGAAGAAAATACCGCCAACAAAAGTTATGGGTATAATAATATTCCACCCCGGATAAATTATGTGTATTAAAGCAAACAAAACAGCATTAATAAAAACAATTGTACTCACATTTTTAAAAATAAGCTGCAATCTGTGCATTAGAAATGACCTAAAAGCAAATTCTTGAAAGAAAGAAATAGGTAAAAATAATAAAAGTTTTTGGAATAAAACATCTCTCGCATTGATGCTAGCCAGTTCTAACTCAAAGCTTAGTAAAAAAAGAACTCCAATGGATAAAACTGTGAACCAAAAATAAATCGGAAAAGATTTCTTAAAATTATCGTGGCGAAGTCCCATCTCTTCGTGAGTCCAATGTTCGTGATGAATTATCCCATAAATTGCCAGCGCCCCGAGAGAGAGGAAAAAGAAAATCCAATCTTTAGATACCACCTTAAAATATAACAATAATACCGGCAGAACAAAAATCAAAAACGTCTGCAGGGCTATTAATCTTTTTGAATAGGTATTCATGTCTATTTTTTCTTTTTATACTCCACTATCTTCCCTGCTTCTCGCTCTATTATGTCTGCTTTGCGTAATTTTCTTAGAACTTGCTTCGGCACGACGTTGTAGTGTTTTATTTTATCCAGCGCTCTATCTATATCCCAGAGATCCTTGCCACTCTCCTCCCAACCCTTTTTAAAAGTATGCAAATTAAGGGGACTGGAAAAAGAACGTAAAGTTTTTACTCCAGAATCTGTGAAATATTCATGAAAATAGCTCATCACGAGTTCACGAATGCTTTTGTAAACTGGCTCTCGGTAACGGAGAACGTTGTGATTGGTTTTAGAGAGAGCTCCCCAGAGTCCACGTTCTTCAAAGGGAGCTATACAATGTTCAAAATCTTCCTCGGTAGTCTTTAAATGAAGCACCAACGGTTTATATCCATGCAATGAAAGTATATAAGCGCCCAAGATTGCGCCTTCAAGACAGTGCGCATTTTTCTCGCGAATGACGCGAAGTGGTGATTTTGCGGTATCTACTCCACCCTCTTCAAAATTAAAAGGAACGGAATTTAGATAATCCTGCACTTTTGCCGGAGTATTTAATTTTTTAAAAAATGTTAACTCTTTTTTAGTAAAAGTGTTCATTTACAAATCATTTCCAGTTCTAGATAATTTATATACAACACCTAACAAATCGTCTGTTATAAAAGCTGTCCCTCCAGAAAATATCTTGATATCAACCGGCCGACCTATTTTATTATTGTCTCTAGTGAGCCACCCAGTGATAAAATCTTCGGTACCCAAGTATTTCCCTTTGGCATCGAGCTTAATCCGCGCTATTTTATAACCAGTCGGCACGGAACGATTCCAAGACCCATGATAAGCAACTAATAAATTATACCAATACTCGGGTGGCCAGCCTTCTTCGGGAACAAAAGAGAGACCTAAAGGCGCTGAATGCGCTTGCAGGTCCACAAAGGAAGGAGTTTCAAACGGCTCCATGCAAGGATTTCGTATATAAGTATTTTTATCAAAAGAGTCATCATGAATATTTTTGCCATAACATGTCGGCCAGCCGTAATTTTTACCTTTTTCTATAATATTTATTTCATCCGGCGGAATATCATCACCCAGCAAATCTCTGCCCATTTCAGTAGCAAAAACTTTACCGAAAATCGGGTCTAAAGTCATAAAGACAGCGTTGCGCAATCCTTTGGCATATTCTTCTAGTTTTCCGGTTTTCAAATCATAAGATAAAATCTTCGCATGTCCGTTAATTTGATCTGCGTCGTCTTCCTCGCAAACATTACAAGACGAACCGACAGAAATAAGTAAAATATTTTCATCAGGTGGAGGTAAGAATAAAAGCGAACGAGTAAAATGATTGTCAAAAGATGAATAGGAAATATCAATTAATTTTGTCTCGTTTGAAACTGCACCTAGATTAGCATCATAATCATAACGTAGAAGCTTGTCACTTAAAGCCACATAAAGAAAACACGTCTTACCATCCGAAGGGCACTGCCACGCCATGCCGTGCGGATTTTTGAGCCCCGAGATTAAAGTTTTTTTCTTTTCGGCTAATCCATCACTGTCCTCGTCAGAGAGCAAAGAAATAATGCCTTCTTTGGTTTGAGTTACCAGCATTCTACCCTTCGGGTCGAACTCCATAACTCGCGCGCCAGGTAAGTCTTTAGCAAAAAAAGTTATTTGAAATCCTTCCGGAGGAGATAGACCAGGCACAACCCCCCCAACTACTTTAGAGTCTCCATCCCCCCTCTCTTCAATAGGAATATATATACCGCCGGTCTTTTTTTGAAGAATTTGCCAGCCGAAAAAAGCGAGCGCAAGTAAAACAAGTATTAAAATTAAAAATTTCTTATTTAACACAATATCTTAGTCCTCTTTCTTATAAAAATGCGCAACCAAAACGATTGTAATCAAAGAAACAAAAGCGGTGAGCGCAAGCATCGGGATAGAAATATATCCGCCAAATTCCGAAACCAATTGTTGATAACAAGAAGCGCCCGAGGCATCACAAGGGAGCGTGGAAGCATTTGCCTTAAAGTAATAAATCAAATTTTGATATACGGATATCAAGAATCCAACAGACAAAAGCGGTAACACATATTTAACTATCTTCCTATCTTTAAACCAAATAGCTGTTCCAAAAATAAAAAACATTGGAAATGTAAAAACTCTCTGATACCAGCATAAATAGCATGGCGCAAAACCGATAATTTCAGAATAAACCAAAGAAAAAAGCGAAGCGCAAAGTGAAATAATAAACCCGAGTTTCAAATAGTGCTTGTCAATGAAAGCAAGATATGTATTTTTCTTGGGACCTATAAAGAGCAAATACAAGGCCACAACAGAAAGAACTTGGAGTATTATCGCGCCGGCACCTAGAAACAAATTCAGATAGTGAACATTTTGCATAATTTTATAAAGGCAATTCGCTCGCCTCGCTGAAGCTTGGGCGAAGCGGGCAAGCGCTTTTCTCCGCCAAAACAGATAGCGCTACTTCGCCCGAGAGTCGAGAGCCGTCCGGAAATTCCCAAGTCGGATACCCCTCTATGCCCTTAGCTCGGCATTCTTCTGTCATCGCTTTGCCGTCGAGGGTGGAGCATTCCACATAAGGGAGGAGTTTTTGGGAGGAGCCAAACAGTTTCTTTTGCGCTTGGCAGTGCGGACACCAAAAAGCGCCGTAAAAAATCGTACCGGAATCCTTCAGACATTGCGCAAAGTTATCATAAATCCCAGGACCCGTGGATAAAGAATCTTTGCGGGTAATAGCTGTCGCTAAAGTTCCTACTACTAAAAGCACAATAACCAAAATGAAAATTTTTACTTTGTTCATAATCTTATTCTAGCATATTTAAAACTTTCGGCAAAAAGATTAGAAGACCTATCACGCCAGCTAAAATGGAAGAAATTGCCACAGCGCCGGCCGCGACATCTTTGGTGTCTTTGGCATATGGATGATATTCCGGTGAAGTCAAATCTATATCTATCTCTATCGCCGTGTTGAAGGCTTCAGATAGCAACACTAGCCCTATCGCCAGCACAACAAGCGCCCATTCAACGGTAGAAATCCTAAGCAGAAATCCCATATACACCGCAAGCACGCCAAAAAACAAATGGAGCCAAGCGTTGTGAGTTGTTTTTAGAAAAATTATAATTCCCCGCAGAGCAAAATTCGCGCTCTTTATCCGCCTGATAAAAGAAAATCTTTTATTATTTTCTTTTGAGTCCATGTTATTCGGAAACCACTAGAAGTCCCTTCATGCCCATCGCTCGGTGAGTGCCAACAGAGCAGTAATATTCAAAACTTCCAGTTTTGTCTGCGGTAAACTCTAACACTTCTTCGGCTGGGGCTTGAGCTTGTTTTGCCGCTTTACCAAATTCGTCTATCACAAAATCATGAAAGCCCTGTGTGTTTTTGAAAGTGATTTTTATTCGGTCACCTTTCTTTACGGCAATCGTAGCCGGAGTGAAAGAAAAGTTTTTCGCCGTGATTGTGAATTCTTTCACTGCCACCTCTCCATCTAGAACAACAATTGCTTCCTTCACTCCCTCTCCTTCTTCACCTAAAACCGGTTGAGCATTTGAAATAGGAGCGCCGTCTTCTACATATTCATAAGGCGCTGGCGCCTCTAATTTATTTTTCTTCCCTCCTAGAAAAAACAAAAGCCCTAAAACTATAATCAAAACTATCACCCAATATATTTTTTTCATATTATGTTGTTTTTGTTAACCTTTAATACGAGTATTATAGCATATAATGCTAATGAGGAAAACAAAATTGACACAAAAAAGTTTGTGTGCAATAATGATATTTGTAGAAAGTATGCGAGAGTGCCTCTCTAAACCGACGATAGTGTAGGAAGGGGGGCACCTCTCGTTATTTTACAAATTAACATATTAAGTGTGCTATTAGGGGGACGCAAAATCGCATCCCAGCTAAAGACATACTTCTAACCATGCATACAAGGACTCCCCATGGTCCTTGTTTTTTATTGACAATATAGTTTTTATTTGATACAGTAAAATTCTGATTGTTCATTTTGGATGAGAGAGGTGTACTCACCAAAGGGATGAGATTCTCAATTGTTTCCATGTTTCTAGCACCTCTCTCTCCTCTTAATTTGGGGTTAATGGGTTGCGTCCCAAGAGGGACGCATATACGCGGGGAGGAGCCATCCTCCCCGTTCTTTTTTTACTGATACTGAATATAAATCGGGCGGGGGGAAAGCTTGAGTAGTTCTTCGGGAGAGAAAATGATGGTGTTCGGCTCTTTGATGTCATTTTTATAAAAAAGTTTGAAACCCGTAAATTGCACCGGCTCCGGATAAATAAAATTTTTGTAAGTGCCAATTTTCTTGGCTTTGCCTCCCCAGCCGTCCATATGTATCACCACTTGCACCTCGGGAGTCGGAATTATGTTTTTATAATTGGTGAGCATCTTTTGAGTATAACGATGCACCACTAAAATTTTCGGCGGTAGATTATTTTCTTTCACCAAACCAGCCAAATAATTTATCGCAAAATTTATGTCGGTCGCATCCATCGTGCCCACCACTTTGCCGGGTGGGTACGCGCCTTTCATGGAAAACTCCGGGTCAAGCCCTAAGTGCACGTTCGGCATCTTTAAATATTTTTCCAAGCGAGGCACCTCTATCGGCACCGTGGAAAAACCAACTTGAATATCAAGAAAAACTATCGCGCCTGCCCTCTCCGCCATGGCGAGTACTTTCTCTATTTCAGTCCCCGGCATCCGCGCGCGGTATTTATCATCTTCGCCCGCAGACCCCTGCGCTACGACTGCTATGTAGTGGAGCGCGGGCTGGACCGGAGTCTCGGGGTCAGCTAGCTCCCATTTTTTAACTTCAGCATCGAGTCGAGAGAGCATTTCCGCTTCATCGTATTCCCCCAGCGCTCCCATTTTCCTGGAATAGAGATTGCCGTAGTAAGCGACCACCCGCTTGAAAGGCAGTATTGCCCTGCCATCAGTCGGATATGGCGCACCCAAGACCGGCCAATGATAGGTAGGTGGCGGAGGTGGAGTTTGCCCTTCCGGAACAGCAGGAGGAATATAAGGCGGATTATTGGCAAGAAGTGCCATCCGTCTGTCATATTCGGCTTTGTCCAGTGGAGGAATTACCAGGGCTTTTGGTTTTTTATCAATTTTAACAACTTCAGAAAATTTCTCATAAGAGACTTTGCCTATCCCCGCTATCTGGGGCGCAAAGAAAAAAATAAATAACAAAAAAAGGGCTACCAGCCAAAACTTTTTGCTCTTTATTATTTCCCTCATCCCTTGCCTAAAATTTTTCATTTATAACAGTATAGCATCCAGTAAAAATTTTTACTTCTTCTTGACTGTCATCGTAAACATCCCGGGGGACTCTATGATTTCATTTTTTCCTAAGATTTCTTTCAAGAAACGATTTATTAACTCCTTTATTTCTTTTGTTTTATTTTTATCTTCCACATCAATCTCTGCTTCGATAAAATACCGCTTGTCTCTAGAGTGGTTAAACTTTACACTATCAATAGTGATACTTATTTTCTCCCCTTCAGACTCTCCCCAAAACCAATCTCTAGTTTTTTCGACTTTAACCGCGTTGGGAAATTTTTTCAACTCCTGCTCAAACATTTCTTTAGAGACTTCATATTCTTCTTCTTGTCGCGCCAAGTGTCCATCTACCATTTCCCATATTTTTTCGGTATATAAAAAAGTATCTCCCTCTTGCCTATATCTTTTGAGGTCATGCACCCCGCCCTCTCCGCGATGAGGCGACATTTTTGCTTCAACATAAAAATCCTTCTGGGGAGTAGTTTTCCGAAATTCAAAACCCTTCTCTTTAAAAAGGGAAAATAAATTCTCCTTCTCCTCTTTGGTAAGTTCCACCTTTACCTCAACTTCGTATTTCATCCTGTAATATTAGCATAAAAAAGAAAACTGTAAAAAAGAAGTGTTGATTAAAAGATATTTTTGTATTAATGTGTAAGCGTATTGGGAGATCGTCTAACGGTAGGACCTCAGATTCTGGATCTGATTATCTTGGTTCGAATCCAAGTCTCCCAGCAAAATTTTGATACATTACTCTTAAAAGAGCACAATTACAAATAAAAAAGCCCGAGGTATAAACTCGGGCTCTCCTTCACTAAGAATAAAGCGATTTAGCTTTATCTACTCCAGCAGACACAGCTCGCAAAAGTGCCGAACTGAAACCTGCGTGGTCCATCTCAATTAAAGCATCAATGGTACAACCTCCCGGAGTGGTAACTTTATCAATTTCCACTTCCGGATGGACTTTACCTTCAAGTATCGCCCTGGAAACTCCCCGCATAAGCTGTCCTGCGATAAGAAGCGCATCATGCTCGTTGAAACCATTCTGGATTCCGGCTTGCATGTAAGCGCGAGCAAACTTTAGCATGAGCGCGGGCCCTGAACCGCATAAAACAGTCGCTTGTGGAAATTTTGACTCTTCTAAGATAATAAACTTGCCTAGAGAGTTAAAAATCCGTTCGACGAGGTCTCTGTGCTCCATCGCAGACTCGTTGAAAGCGAGGCAGGTCATGGATTCTCCATAACGAATTGAGGTGTTGGGCATTGCTCGCACTACTTTGACTTTGTCGTTCCCAAGTAGCTCTTTAATCCGCGTGATAGAGACTCCAGAAACAACAGAAATTAAAAGATGATGCTCTTTGATACTCCCTTTCATTTCGCTTAGAAGCTCTTCGACCTGTTTTGGCTGAACTGCCAAAATAAGAATGTCGCCAAAGCGTAGGGCCTGCTCATTGTCTACACAATCGTAAACTTTTCGCAGTTCGTCCGAAAAGTCTTCACTTTTGCGAGTAATGGCGATTCTGCCTTTGGCAATTTTGGCTTTGCTGATTCCGTCTGCAATAGCGAGGCCGATGTTACCGGCGCCTAGAATTGAAATTCTCTTTTCCATATATTAAGTTTTAAAGTTACAAATTAAAAACCAGCTACTTTGAGTAGCTGGTTTTTAATTTCAGGAGAGAATTTATTAAACGCAAAAACCAGCCACCCAATATGTCGCTGGCGGTACCGGTAAAGAATAAAATTTTGCGTTCCTATTCACGAATACAATTATAGCAAATTCACAAACAAAGTCAAAATAGACTTTTTGGGGAACAGAATATATAATGCTTCCATGGAAATTCACCTAAAGCCTTATGAAAAAGCTCCGGAATACTTAACGGAAACTATTCTAAAGAAATTAAATAAAGGGCAGAAAGTCCTTTGGTTTGTGACCGGAGGCTCTTCTATAAAAATTGCAAGCAAGGTCTCAAAAAAGCTTGCCGGCTCCCCTATGGAGAACCTCACTGTGATGCTCACTGATGAGCGCTATGGGCCTGTGGGACACCCAAACTCAAATTGGCAGGGACTCATGCTAGAAGGTTTTGAACTACTAAAAGCAAAATTAATTCCAATACTCTCCGGAAAAAACATGGAAGAAACCGCTAAAGATTTTGCTTTAAAAATGCAAGAAGAATTTCCAAAAGCAGAATATAAGATAGGACTTTTTGGCGTAGGTGCCGATGGTCACACTGCGGGAATTCTACCGGAAAGCAAAGCATTTTCAAACGAGACGCTACTAGCTACTTGTTATCACACTCAAGAATTTGATCGAATAACAATGACGCCAGATGCCATCGACAAACTAGACGAGGCAGTAGTATGTATGCACGGCAAAGAAAAGTGGCCAGTGGTTAAAGATTTACTTCATGAGAACAAAGGTTTCAGAATCCAACCAGCGCAACTTTTGAAAAGATTAAAAAAATTAACAATTTTTAGTGACTACCAATATGAGTAAAAAAATAGCGGTCATTGGTCTGGGAAAAATGGGTTCGCAGGTAGCAAGGAAACTTCATGAAGGTGGATTTGCTGTCATTGCGCACAATAGAAGCAAGGAGTCGGTAGATGAAGCAAAAGGTTTAGGAATGATTCCGGCTTATTCTAAAGAAGAAGTACTTTCCGCTTTCGCGGGCGAGAAAGTAATTCTCTGGCTGATGCTACCTCACGAGTCAATGGAAGAAGAGTTAGACATTTGGCTCTCGCTTGTGCCAAAAGGAAGTATTTTAGTGGATGCTGGAAATTCTGATTTTCGTCTTACTCGCAAACGAGCCGAAAAAGTAGCGGGCACAGGTTCCACTTTGATGGATGTCGGCACCTCGGGAGGCATCTGGGGTTATAAAAATGGGTTCTCAATGATGTGCGGTGGAGAAAAAAATGCTTTTCAAGAAATAGAAGATTTTCTAAAAGTTCTCGCCAAGCCCGAAGGAGATTATCAGTATTTCGGACAGTCCGGCGCCGGGCACTTTGTGAAAATGACCCACAATGCCATTGAATACGGAATGATGGAGTCGCTCGCTGAGGGTTATCGTCTTCTTAAAGACGGTCCTTATAAAAATATAGATCTAGCAAAAGCTGGTGAAGTCTGGCAACACCATAGCGTTATCACTTCATGGTTAAACGAACTCTGCCGAGATGCGCTCAAAGAAAATCCAGAGTTAGAAGGTACGTATTCCTCTCAAGACCTTAGCACCACTTGATGTGGGGTAGTACTTAATGATAAATGAATTCTTTCTTGATTGTAGTATTGC
>MFTO01000007.1 GCA_001786835.1 Candidatus Nomurabacteria bacterium RIFCSPHIGHO2_01_FULL_40_20
AGTCCTCTCCATGAATACTTTTAGTACCTTTTTACCAGAAGATAATTTAGTTATGCCAATTGCGGGCTTAAGTCTCTTTGTATTGTCAGCCGCGGTTATGGGATTTCTATTTTTATCAGAACCTCTTCGCCTATTTTTGGAAAATCAAAAGAGGGAAGCTGTGGCTTTCTTTGCCAAAACCGTCGGCTTTTTCGCCTGCTTCGTAGCCCTGTTTGTAATTTTAATTTTCTTGATTTAATCCTTTGTAGGGCTTTTTAGTTTAGGATTTTTGTTGTAGAATGACGATATGGACCAAGATTATGATAATTGGAACATCCAAAAAAAGGAGCTTTCAAAAGCGGAACGAGTTTATTTTCACAAAGGCGATGTTTGGTTTGCATCTATTGGTAAAAACATAGGAGACGAAGAAGATGGCAAGAATTCCACATTTGAGCGACCGTTACTTATTCTTAGAAAATTTAATAATAATGTATTTTTGGGAGTTCCTTTAACATCTCAAGATAAGGAAGGAAAATATTATTTTAAATTAAAATCTTTTATTGGTTCAACTGCGATTTTGTCGCAAGTAAGGCTTTTTGACGCCAAAAGGTTGTTGCGACTTATGGGTAAAGTAGAAAATGAAGAATTGAAAGAAATTAAAATAAAACTAGGAAAGATTGTATAAAAAACGAAACCCCCTTGCGGGGGTTTCTCGGAGCTTTCGACAAGGAAAGCATTTACCCCAAAAGTATAGCAAACGAACGAACGTATGTCAAGCGAAAAAGTGGAAAACATAATACATTCAACAGGTTCAGTATCTACAATATGCCAGAATTGTAAAGGTGATTTCACTATTGAGCCGGACGATTTCTCTTTTTACGAAAAAATAAAAGTCCCTCCGCCGACTTTTTGTCCGGAGTGTCGAATGCAGAGACGAATGGCTTGGCGGAATGAGCGAACTTTACATAGAAATAAATGCGCTAAGAGTGGCCAAAGTGTAATAAGTTGCTTCTCCAAAGATTCTCCGTTTATTGTATATGAAAGGGATATTTGGTGGAGTGATAAGTGGAATCCACTAAAATATGCACAAGAATATGATTTTTCGAAATCATTTTTCATGCAGTTTAGAAATCTTTTAGAGAAAGTCCCACATCCAAATCTTTTTATCGGTAAGTGTGTTAATACTTTTTTTGGAAATTACATTGGCGAATTTAGAAACTCTTATCTTGTTTCAGCGTCATGGGAAGGTGAAAATATAAATTATGCATCTCGTTGCAATTACTGCAAGGATTCAATGGACATGTTTGCTACAACTCATTGTCAGTTTTGCTATGGAGATATTACTGCTACAAATTGTTATGAAACTTTTTTCTCACAAAATGTAGATTCTTGCACTAGTTCTTATTTTCTTTATGATTGTAGAAATTGTATAAATTGTTTCGGTTGTACCAATCTGCGAAATAGGTCAAATTGCATGTGGAATGAACAACTAACAAAAGAGGAGTATGGCAAAAAACTAAAAGAATTGGATATTGGTAGCTTTAAGAATTTTCAGAAAGCGAAAGAAAAATTTGAAACACTGCGTCTAAAGGCCCTAAGAAGGTTTGCTAATATTATCAATTCGGTAAATGTTTCCGGTGATAATATTTTACATGCAAATAACTGCTATCATTGTTTTGATATAGCAGAAAACATGAAAGATTCTAAATTTATTATGAATTCAGCAGCCAAGTTATATACAAGTTATGATGGATATGGAGTTGGTGCTAATACTGAACTATTATATGAATCTATGGATTCCGGAGTTGATGGCTCAAGACAACTTTTTGATCTAACAGTCTGGGAATGCCTGAATGTAGAATATTCTATAAATTGTCATGGATGCAATAATATTTTTGGCTGTATAGGTCTTCGTAAGAGTTCCTACTGTATTTTTAATAAACAATACTCAAAGGAAGAATATGAAAAATTACGCACTCAGATAATAAACCACATGCAAGATATGCCATATATTGATAAAAAAGGTAGGACATATAAGTATGGAGAGTATTTCCCAGCCGAAATTTCTCCGTTTGGTTATAATGAGACAGTGGCACAAGATTATTTTCCTTTATCACGTGAAGTCATCTTAGAGAATGGATATAAATATATTGAAAGAGAAAAACCTGAACATAATGCTACTCACAAATCTCAAGATTTGCTTGATGACATAAAGGATATAGATGAAAGCATTTTGAAGGTTGTAATTGAGTGCGAGTCTTGTAAGCGAGTTTATAGAATCATAGAAGATGAATATAAGTTTTTTAAAAAATTCAATCTTCCCATACCTAGAAAATGTTTTGAGTGTCGGCATCAAGAGAGATTTAAATTAGTGAATTTTCCCAGACTTTATTCTAGGCAATGCATGTGCGATAAAAAACATAATAACCACAAAGACAAGTGCGACGTGGAGTTTGAAACTTCTTATGCCCCCGAGCGACCGGAGATAGTATATTGTGAAAAGTGCTATCAAAATGAAGTCTATTAATACCAGTCCCGACGCCAAAGTGAATTTGTGTCGGGACCCCGACCAAAGCGTCGGGGCAGGAGGTGTATTAACCCTGTCGCTCGCGAGCGACAGGGTTAGCAAAAGAACTCATTTTATTGTAAAATACTAGGATATGGATTTACCGAATATACCTAAAAACAAAGAGCTGACTTATCTAGGCCTCACTACTTATCGGGACAAAAATACTCTCTTTGGCATCAAGCGCAAAGACCGGCGTCAGCATGTTTATATTCTCGGAAAATCCGGAACTGGTAAATCTGTGCTCATGTTTAATATGATTATCCAAAACATCCTAAACGGGGATGGGGTGTGCATGGTAGACCCGCACGGGGAAAATGTGGAAGCGATACTCTCGGCTATCCCGCCCGAGCGGGTGAAAGATGTGGTTTATTTCAATCCCGCCGATACCGAACACCATATCGGTTTCAATGTGCTCGAACTTGTGGACCCGAAATATAAACACCTCGTGGCTTCCGGACTCATGGGAATTTTCACCAAGATTTGGGCGAACGCTTGGAGCGCTCGGATGGAATATATTTTAAACAATGCGATTTTGGCCTTGCTTGATACTCCGGGGACGACACTTCTCGGTATTCCTCGTATGCTGGTGGATAAGGACTACCGTCAGAAAATAATTGGGAACCTCAAAGACCCTGTCATCAAAGCTTTTTGGGTGCATGAATACGAAGCTTGGCAGGATAAATTCCGAAACGAAGCCATCGCGCCGATTCAAAACAAAGTCGGGCAATTTTTATCCACGAGCATTATCCGAAACATCGTCGGTCAGTCGCAGAGCACCATCAACGCTTTTGACATCATGAATGAAGGCAAGATTTTTCTAATCAACGTTTCCAAAGGGCGTATCGGGGAAGACAACTCAGCATTACTTGGTGGAATGATTATTACTAAAATTCAACTAGCTGCCATGGAGCGTGTGCGCATACCGGAAGAAACCCGCAAAGATTTTTATTTGTATGTAGACGAGTTTCAAAATTTCGTAACTGATGCATTTGCCTCAATTCTCTCCGAAGCTCGCAAGTACCGCTTGAATCTAACTGTGGCGCACCAATACACTGCTCAACTCGTCACCAAAGAATCGTCAAACGTGCGGGATTCAATTTTCGGCAACGTGGGCACAATGATTATTTTCCGCGTGGGGGCGGACGACGCGGAATTTTTGGAAAAAGAATTTGAGCCGGAATTTACCCCGGAAGATATCGTGAATCTGCCGAACTTTAAAATTTATTTAAAATTAATGATAGACGGTGTTACTTCACGTCCATTCTCGGCCAAGACAATGCCCCAGTTGGTGAAGGGGGGCAATATGGATATAGAAGAGGAAGTTATCCGCTCTTCGCGGGCGCTTTATTGCCGGCCGAGGGAGGAGGTGGAACGCGAGATAAACGATTGGAGCGGGATGTCCCTTGGAAATGATACTAATCCCACCGGAGAGAGATTTAAAACTACTTGCTCTTCTTGCGGGAAAGAAACGGAAGTGCCATTCAAGCCCGAGCCCGGTCGCTCGGTGTATTGCAAAGATTGTCTGGCGAAAATTAAAACGGGGGAGATAAAACCCATGAGAACGAGTGCGGGGCAGACAAAACAAGATGAGTCTAAATATTATCAATCGCTCGCGGATTTGGGTATTGAATTTGCTGATAAAAGTAATGGAGAGAAAGGGAATCATAATTTTAATATTTCAAAAGAATACCAAAAATCTGTTTTGTCTCATCCGGCTTCTCGCCCGACGAATTCACCGCAACATAAACCTGCTCCAATTAAATCTCACGGCGTATTTCCCGGTATTAAAAAAGTTTTCAAGCCACAAGAAAACAGAGAAGAAAATACTGGACTAAAAAATATTTTAAATAAAACTCTAGCCGAAAATAAAGTATTCACAGCTCCTAAAAGGGAACCTGAAGTTACAGAGGTGAAGAGCACTATCCCGACACCTCAACCGATTTCACTAAACGACTTAAAGACTCCAAAGCCTGCAGAAATTAATTCTAAAAATGACCGTTCCGCAAGCGAAGAGCGCATGAGCGCGCTTCGCAGTTTGATTATGGAGAAAGCGCCCGAAGCAATCAATCCTCCTTCGCTAAAAGCTTCAAAGGACAAGAAAGAAGAGACCCCAACCCCAACCCCAACCTCAATCCCAAACCCTACGCCAAACCTTACGCCGAACGTCAAAGAAGTTCCCGAAGATGTCTTGCGTAAGGTTTTGGAGTAAATGACAACAAATGAAAGAAAAAATATATCATGGTTGGAAGTACCAAAAGCGATTTGGTATTTTCTTGAAAATGACAGAAAAAAGTTTTTAGTTGCTTTTTTTATTTTGGTAGTAATTTTTTTCTATGATTTGGTTCCTATCTTTATAGTAGGTAAGATTGTAGATTTTTTTACAAATTACACTCTTGGGCAGTCTCTGAATTCTTTTTACTTTTACTCCATTCTTATTGGTCTGACGTGGATAATTGCTTCTTTTATTCGTTTGAAAGCCAAGAATATGATGAACATAATCGGGCAGACAACACGTGCCCGAGCCAGAATTTGGGGCTTTGAAAGACTGACGGAATTTTCTCTAGAATGGCACAATAAAGAAAATACAGGCACTAAATTACAAAGGATTTTTACAGGAGCAGATGCGCTTCGGAGAGCTATCAAGCTTTTAAGCAAAGAACTCATTAGAATTGCCATTAATATATTTGGAGTTTTCGCTTACTTCTTATTTTTTGATGTAAAATATCCGGTTTTTATATTTATTTATGCCTTTGTTTTTCTTTTTGCAGAATTTTATTTTAGTAAAAAAATTTTCAGATTGAGCAACGAATACAATAAATTTAATCAATTTGCTGGTGGGACGTATGTGGAGAGTGCGAGTAATATGCTTTCCATAAAAGCTTTAGGGAGAGAGCATGAGGCTAGAGAGCGAGTCTCAGGCAAAGAGGCTCTTTCCCGTGATATATCGATTAAAAAAGTAAATGCTACTAGTTTCAAGTGGGCATGCTTGCAGGTTATCAGCGGGGTAGGATTTAGTATTTTTCTTTTATTCACGGGCTTTTCCTTTTTATCTGGAGCTATTACTCTGGGAATGATTTTAGTATTCTTTACATATTTTAACAAACTAGGCAGTCATCTTGCGGATATCAGTGAAATATACACCGAAGTAGTAGATTTGAGGTCAGAATTGGGACAGATGATGCCGATATTCAAGGAAACGGAATTTATCAAGACTGGCAATGAAAAGTTTCCCCAAAATTGGGATAAGGTAGAAATTAAAAATGTAAATATGGAGTATCGGTCTGGCCAGCAAGGTTTGAAGGACTTCAGTCTAACTTTGAATAGAAATTCTAAAATCGGCATCGCCGGGTCTTCTGGTTCAGGTAAATCCACTTTAGCCAAGGTGATTTTGGGGTTATATGCTTTAAAATCTGGTAGTATTAAAATAGGCGAAAAAGATTATTACTCAATCGAACACAACGACACTCTGACCAATATCACGGTAGTACTACAAGAAACAGAACTTTTTAATTTATCTCTAGAAGACAATATAACAATGATGCGTCCGTTGGATTCAAATTTGCTAAAAAAAGCAATAGAAATTTCAGAACTCAAAGAAGTTATCGATAAACTACCAGAAGGTCTTGACTCTCTAGTGGGAGAGAAGGGTTATATGCTCTCTGGCGGGGAACGCCAGCGCTTAGGTATAGCACGAGCTATTTACAAAAATGCTTCTATTGTAATTTTAGATGAAGCTACCAGTTCTCTTGATTCCAAAACAGAAGGTAAAATCATGGAAAAATTGTTGGGGGAATATGGCAAGGATAAAACATTTCTTATCATTGCTCATCGTCTAGGAACGTTGAAGTATACTGATAGTATTTCAGTGGTGGAGAAAGGGGAGGTCTTAGAAGAGGGAAGCTATTACAAATTAATGAACAACCAAAAATCTTTCTTTTATAAAATGAATCAAGAGCAGAAATTCTTGAAAGAAAAAGTTTAAATTTTTAAATTACAGCATTAAGAAGCGGTCGCATGTTAATGCTGTGATGGGCTACTAGATAGACCAGACACTGCGGTAGGTGGCGATGATGCTTGCGGTTTCACCGCGCAGTATCAACGGACCGAGAGAAGAGACGTTGTAGCCGGCGCCCCGCGCGAGCGCAATTTCGCTTTCGGTAAATCCGCCTTCGGGACCCACAAATATACTCGCGCCCTTTGTATCTTTTTTAGGACTGTAAGGACTACTACTAGGATCAAAAATAATTTTTTCTTCCGAGGCATATCCGTAAGCAAGCGCGTTTTCAAAACCGAGAGTCTTTTGAAGAGTCGGCAAAGTGCAACGCTCGGATTGCTCGGAGGCTTCCAAAATTATTTTCTCTAGGCGAGAAAAGTTTAAGCCTGTTTTTACGGTACGCTCGGTAATGATAGGTATGATGTTTGTGACTCCGCATTCCACCGCTTTTTGGACCGCGAGTTCAAAATTTTCTTTTTTGAAGATTGCTAAATAGAGAGAAACCTTTTTCTTCGGGTCACTTGCAGGTAGAATTTTTTCGAGCCGGCAGATTATTTCTTCTTTTTCAATTTTAGTAATAGAAAATTCTCCTTGCGCCCCCTTGCCATCGCAAAGTATCAAATGGTCACCAAGTCCTAATCGCAAAACACCCTTTATTTGCTTGATATTTTCGGGATTTTTAATTCCCACCTCATTTTTGGTCAGATTGTAGTCGCCGATAAATCTGTGTAAACGCATATTTTTATGATACACTTAATAAAATTATATGGCAAAGCCGAATCGAGTTCAGATAATCAAATACGGTCCGCCTCCGCCGGAGCTTCCAGTCTATGGCAAAGTAAAACCCGAAGAGGTTTCTTTTATCGGGCGGACAAACTACGTCGCTTCACTTGAAGAAAAGAAATTTATTTTCGGCATCAAGCGTGTGGACCGCAGGCGCCATCTCTATATCATCGGCAAGTCCGGAGTGGGCAAAACCAAACTCTTAGAGCTTATGCTCCGCCAAGATATTACTTACGGGCATGGACTGTGTCTCATAGACCCGCACGGAGATGTGATAGAAGCGATGCTAGACTACATACCGAAAGAGCGTATTGAAGATGTTTGTATTATAGACCCGACAGATATTGATTTCCCAGCATCTTTCAATCCACTCCAGAATGTGGACCCGATGTTTAAGTTTCAACTTACCCAAGGATTGATAGAAGTTTTCCAAAAACAATTCGGCGCAAATTGGACGCCTCGTCTAGAACACGTTTTCCGTTTCACTTGTTTAGCGCTTCTAGACTATCCGCATGCGACCATGCGCGGAATGATTTCCATGTTGACGGACAGAAATTATCGCCAGAAAGTAGTGGAGTATATTACGGATGACATGGTGAAGCGATTCTTCGCTATTGAATTCGCGGACTGGTCGGAAAAATTTGATACGGACGCTATTATCCCCTTGGTAAATAAACTCGGACAGTTTCTCTCTGACCCATTGCTTCGTAACATTTTCGGACAAAAGCAAAACAAGATTGACATAAGCTCTCTCATGAATGAGCAGAAAATTATTTTAATTAATCTTTCCAAAGGGCGCTTAGGCGAAGAGAATTCATCATTCCTCGGTTCTATTTTTCTAACCAAAATCAAACAAGCGGGAATGGAGCGCGCCGCTATTCCCGAGCGTGACCGGGTGGACTTTTATCTCTATGTGGACGAGTTTCAAAACGTCGTGACCCAGACGTTTGAAAATATTTTATCGGAAGCCAGAAAATACGCGCTCAACTTAACCATTGCGCATCAATACGTCGGCCAGATTATTCCCCGAGTGCATCAAGCGGTGCTCGGTAACTGTGGAAGCGTTATTACTTTTCGGGTGGGTGGAGAAGATGCCGTTAAAATGAAGCCGGAATTTGCTCCGCTCTTTGACGTGAAAGATATGATTAACCTCGCGGTTGGGGAAATTTATATCAAGATGACGATAGATGGCGAGAGTTATGACCCGTTTTCGGCGGAGACTTTGCGAGTTCTCGCGCCGACGCATCCTTCATATAGGCAAGAGATTATAGACGCTTCGCATAGAAAATATACTATCTCCAAAGACGCGGCCAAGAAATTGATTGAGGAAGAAGAAGCCACCATCATTCGTAGCGCGGAAGAAAAAGCGGCAATAATAAAGAAAGGCAAAAAGGTAAAAGGAGAAGAAGACGAAAAAGAGGAAGAAGTAGAGGGAGAAGTCAAAGCAACGGAAGAGGCCGAGCCGATGATTTGATTAATTAGGTTCTAGTTCTTAGTTTCTAGGTTCTAGAAACTTTAGTTGACTAAAGTGGAATATAAAGAAGAAAGTAAAATACATTCGGCAGGCTCAGTATCTACGATATGTCAAAACTGCAAGCAAGACTTCACCATCGAGCCGGATGACTTTGGTTTTTATGAAAAAATAAAAGTCCCGCCACCCTCGTGGTGTCCGGAGTGTCGGCTAATCAGGAGATGGTCTTTTATTAACACCTGGAATGTTTATTGGCGGAATTGCAACAAGTGTGACAAGAAGACATTGTCTATCTATCCTCCCGAACAAAACATTACTGTCTATTGCCAGCCATGTTGGTGGAGTGACAGTTGGGATGGAACAGAGTATGGAGAAGAGTATAATCCTCAAAAGCCTTTTTTCCAACAGCTAAAAGAATTGTCACTTAAGACCCCCTTTGCTCCCTTAGATACTCAATACTCTAGTCTTAAGAACTCTGAATATTCTAACGCCATAGCTTGGAGTAAAAATTGTTACCTCACTTTTTGGGCAGACTATTGCGAAGAAGTGTATTATTCTACAATATTAAAATCTTTAAAATCTAGTTCTGATTGTATAAGAGGTTTTGAATCTGAACTTTGCTACGAATCAATAGGCTTTAGTAAGAACTACAGAACTTTTTTCTCCGATGAATGTGATTCATGTGTAGATGTGTGGTTTTCACGCAATTGTTACGGTTGTACCGACTGCATAGGATGCGTAAATTTGCGTGGAGCAAAGAACTGTATTTTTAACGTCAAATATTCAAAAGAGGAATATGAGAAACAAGTAGAAAAATTAAGGTTAGATTCATGGTCATCATTGAGAGAGATTGAGAGTAGAGCTCATGATTTCTGGTTGACTAAACCATATCGGGAATACAATGGCCATTCCTTGAATTTTAATGTCACTGGTGAGCATGTTTATACTTCAAAGAATTCTAAAGAGTGCTATATAGTTAACGGAGCTGAAAACTGCAAATGGTGTCAATTTATAACTGTACCACCTGCAAAAGATTGTTGGGATTACTCTGGTTGGGGTAATAATGCTTCTTTAGTCTACGAATCTGTAGGTGTAGGCGAAAATGTAAATAATATTAAATTTGCGTATCATTC
>MFTO01000008.1 GCA_001786835.1 Candidatus Nomurabacteria bacterium RIFCSPHIGHO2_01_FULL_40_20
CAAGCAAAAGTCCCGCGGCAAAATCATAACTACTCAAACCAAATTTTATATCCGCTTCAGTGCTACCCCGCGCCACATAAGCCAAATCAAAAGCGGTGCAACCAAAATCACGCACCGCAGAAACCACATTATCCGGTAAGTAATGCATTAAATTTCTACGCAATTCCTTATGGGCCGGCATTTTACCGGAAGCAACCGTTACTATCCCTTTTTTTGCCTCGTCTTTGGAGACATGAATTTTTTTATCGTTCCAATAGGCGCCTTTGCCTTTCTCCGCGTAAAAAAGAGTGTTCAGATTAGGATTGTGAATTACCCCCACGATTAGTTCCCTTTTGTACGCAAGCGCAATAGACACCGCGAAAAGCGGAATTCCATTTGAGTAGTTCCGGGTGCCGTCGAGCGGATCCACATGCCAAACATAATCGCTTTGCTCTCCCGTCATGCCAGTTTCTTCGCCTAAAATTGAGTGTTCCGGAAAATTTTCTAAAATTATTTTTTTTATTAGTTCTTCGGATTCCTTGTCGGCAATAGTGGTAATGCTGGCATCTTCTTTGAACTCTTTTAAAATCTCGGTCTCAAAATACTTTTCCAAAATTTTACCTGCCTCCTGCGCCGCCTTTATAGCCACTTCTAAACTTTTTGATTTATCCTGCATAAATTAGTCTAGTCAAGTTTTTTAATACGCCTAATATGGCGCTCATCTTCAGAGAATTTTGTACTAAGAAAAAGCTCCACCGCGAATTTGGCTTCGTCTTCAGAAATAAAATTACCACCCAAAGATAAGACGTTTGCGTCATTGTGCTCCCTAGCAAGTTTTATTATCTCAAAGCTATCTGACTTTTTTTCCCCAACATCTGGGAGTTCTTGACCATAGAAGACTGCAGCGCGAACTCCTTTAACTCTGTTTGCGCACATAGCTTCCCCTTGCCCAGACTTACCTGAAATTATTCCAAACGCACCTTTCTCGCTGGCAACACGTTCCGCTAGCGGTCTGATATAGTCTGGATAATCATCCGTAGCTACATAATTGTAAGGACCCATGTCCTCAATCTCATACCCGAGTAGAGAGAGATAAATTTTTAATTTCTCTTTTAATTCATAACCTGCGTGATCTGTTGCTAAATATATTTTCATCCCGTTAGAAATTAATTAATTTATAATTTTTACTAATTTTCCCGTCCGTTGAATTTCTAACGGGATTCATAAATTACTTTATCGTCTTCCCTGTTTTTATAACATGCTCAACCAAAGTGTAAGTGTACCCCATTTCGTTATCATACCAGCCCATGACTTTGACTAAATTCCCACCGACAACTCGGGTAAGCGCCAAGTCCGCGATACAGCCGTGTGGGTTGCCTAGGATATCTGTTGACACTAGTGCTTCTTCGGTTATGGTAAAAACTTTATTCCAGCGTGGATCCATAGACGCTTTTTTCAAAATTTCATTTACTTCAAGCGCGCTGGTGGTGCGTTTGGCGATGAAAGTGATGTCCACGATTGATCCTGCCGGCACCGGCACGCGAATAGAAATACCGTCAAAAAGGCCCGAAAGCGATGGATAGGCTTTAGTGACCGCGATAGCGGCTCCAGTAGAAGAAGGCACGATGTTTTGCGCCGCCGCCCGTCCTTCGCGCAAATCTTTTTTACTTGGACCGTCCACCAGCGCCTGCGAGGCAGTGTATCCATGCACTGTGTTTAAAATCGCTTTCTCAACTCCGAGCGCTTCATCTAGTATGCCTATGAGTGGCGAAGCGGCGTTGGTGGTGCAAGAAGCGTTGGAAGTAATATCGCAAGTGCCGAATTTATCTTCATTCACCGACATTAAAATAGTTTCTCCTGGAAAAGAGCCGTCGCCTTTAGAGGGAGCGGTAATTACAACTTTTTTCGCTCCTTGGTCTAGGTGAAATTTCGCTTTTTCATAAGCGGTAAAAAGTCCGGTAGATTCTACTACCACATCAATATTCAAAACACCCCACGGCAACTTCGTCGTATCTTTTTCGGAAATAAATTTAACCGGCATGCCGTCAATAATAATCTCTCCATCTTTATGAACTATTTTTTTCTGCCAAGTCCGATACACTGTGTCGTATTTCAATAGATACGTCAAACTCTCTATGGACCCCAAATCATTTATCGCCACCACTTCTATCTCCGGTCGCTCCCAAGCAATTTTTAAAAATGCCCGACCGATTCTACCAAAACCATTTATCGCTACACGTAATTTTTTTGTATCACTCATATAAAATTAATTAATAAAAATTATAAAACTTCCTCCTCGCTTGGCTCTGGCTCTGCGGGCCCGGGTTCCTGTATTATTTCCTCTTCCGGTTCTAATTCGGATTGAATTTCTTCTTCTTGATTAATAATCTCATCATATATTATATCATTTTCTTCTATTACTGTGTCCTCCGTAGCCTCTGGCGTAGGAGAGATAACATCTTCTTCTAAAATTTCTTCAGTACTATCTTCCACAATTTCTTCCTCTTCTACTTCTTCCTCTGTATTTCCGTTATTATTGCTCTGATTAGAAATACTTTTTTCCTCCAAAATTTTCTTCAAGTCTTCTTCGTTGATACAAGTCTCGCCGATACATATTTCTTCCGTCGCCTCAAATCGCTCTCCCCTAAACACTTTGGCAAATATTTGACTGACTCCATTTTCAATATTTCCGAGCCACGCCCGCAACTTATCTCCAAAACTATTTCCTTCGCTTTGGTCTTCGTTTGCAAAATCTTTAATTTCTTCTAACTGTAAATTAAGCTCGCCGATGGCACCCACTACATAAGGCATCATTCCACCCATGGATAGAAATAGTCTATTTGTGCCATCTATCCACTGGCTTTTTTTTACTAAATCAGGGAATAATTCTTGCACTTCCTGAGCGATGAAACCGTATTTAATCGGGTCGTTCGCGCCGTCGGTCTGCCAATAATAGGAAACAGGTCGAAGCTCTGAAACTTTTTCCAAAAGTCCAGTGCCGGAAAGAGTTTTTATATTTTTCTTGAGTGTCTGGTCGGATCCGCAAGTTGGACTGCCAGCATCGGCGGTAAAATTACAAGTAGAATTGGCGTCTTCGGTGCGGATTAGATTTGTAGCATCAGTGGTAGCGCTAGAGCCGACATGGAGCGCTACCGCGGGTGCAGAGTTTTGAATGCCGATTTCATTGTTCGCTAAATCTCCATACAAAGTGTCGCCGATATTGAGTTCGTCGCTAGCTCCAACAGCTGTGGTATCAACATCATGACCGATTAAGATATTGCCACTTCCGGTAGTAACGGCATTACCAGCCTGAAAACCAACGGCAACATTTGATCCGCCAGTAGCCGAAATAAGAGCGTCTTGGCCTATAGCCACATTTTGAGCGCCTGATATGACCGTACTAAGCGCATTTTTGCCGATAGCAAGATTGCCTTCTCCAGTAGTATTCGCATCTAAAGCATTCGGACCAATAGCGAAATTGTCGTCGCCTGTGTTAACTAACAACGCTTGGTATCCGATGGCAATATTGTTGTTCCCGATTAAATTCGCTCCTAGAGCATTGAGACCAATAGCTAGATTTGGCGTGCCGGAAGTATTTACATCGAGCGCGCCAAAACCTATAGCAAAATTGTTACTTGCAGTGTTAACACGAAGAGAATCGTGCCCTATCGCTATGTTGGAGTCTCCAGAAATGTTTGTGGTAAGCGATTCGTGGCCAATGGCAAGGTTACTATCACCAATGGTATTGTTTGCAAGAGATAAACGACCAATAGCTAAATTGTGATTATTCGTATTGTCTTCAAGAGCTTGCGAACCAATAGCTAGGTTATTAAAACCTGTCTGATTTGCAGTTAAAGAATTGTAGCCAATTGCTAAATTAGTGGCACCTGTGGTATTTGCATCAAGAGCGTAAGATCCGATTGCTAAGTTTGCGCTAGCAGTATTTAAGAGAAGAGCATTATATCCTATAGCCAAACTATCATCATCGTTCACATTGGCACCAAGAGCGCTAGAACCTATAGCCAAATTGCGAGTACCCGAAGTGTTGGCATCAAGTGCACTATCACCAATGGCTAAATTATTATCTCCGGTGCTTAAAAGAAGCGCTTGGTCGCCAATGGCAAGATTAGAATTTCCTGAAATATTTGCCCCAAGGGCATTCCGGCCGATCGCCAAGTTCGGCGTGCCCGTAGAATTATCATCAAGGGCATTAGAACCGAGGGCGATGTTGTTGCTGGCAGTGTTTAATGCCAAAGCGCTGTGGCCTATGGCAAGAATGTCATTACCTATCGTATTGGTGCCTAAAACGGAATTTTGGCCGATAGCTATATTGCGAGTTCCTGAAGTATTAGAATCCATAGCATTGGCTCCGATTCCAGTGTTGTAATTTCCAGTATTTGCAAGTAGCGCTGAAACGCCGATGGCTAAATTACTAAGTCCGCCTTGATTAGCTCCCAAGGCATCTACGCCAATAGCTACGTTGTGAGTACCTGTCGTATTCGCATCAAGAGCATTGGGACCGACGGCGAGATTGTAATTCCCGGTAGTCAAAAGCAGTGCTTGATAACCAACTGCAATATTAGAAGCGCCCGTCAGATTCGCGCCTAGAGCATTTACCCCAATCGCCAAGTTTGGTGTGCCGGTAGAGTTTAAATCCAGCGCGCCGGAACCAATGGCAAGATTGTTGCTCACAGTGTTGTCTCCCAAGGCGTCATAACCTATGGCTAAAATATCGTCCCCGGAACTGTTGGTGTAGAGCGAAGTGTAACCGATAGCTAAATTTCGAGCGCCGGTCGTATTTGTAAAGAGTGAGTTGTAACCGATGGCTAAATTGTTACTTCCAGTGCTGTTGTTGAGAGCAAAATTACCAATAGCAAGCAAGCCCGTACCGCTGGTGTTGTCATAGAGCGCTTGGACACCGATAGCCAAGTTGTCGCTCGCAGTATTGCTCCGCAGAGCTTCCGCCCCAAAAGCAACGTTTTGGTCTCCAGTAGAAAGTAGAAGTGCTTGGTATCCTACCGCGGTATTCCAACTCCCCGTCAGGTTCGCGCCTAGAGCATTGAGACCGATAGCGAGGTTCGGCGTGCCGGTAGTATTGGCATCAAGCGCATTAGGTCCTATAGCTAAGTTATTATCTCCGGTGCTTAAAAGAAGTGCTTGGTCGCCAATGGCAAGATTAGAATTTCCTGAAATATTTGCGCCGAGAGCATTTACACCAATAGCTAGGTTCGGTGTACCAGTGGTATTCACATCGAGCGCGTTCCTGCCTATTGCAATATTATTACTTGCAGTGGAAAGGCGCAGTGCCTGATATCCTATAGCGATGCCATTGTCACTTGAGATATTTCCAGCAAGAGAATCATTTCCAATGCCTATGTTGAACGAACCAGTAGTGTTGGAATCAAGTGAGCCACTACCTATAGCGAGATTTTGTTGTGAAGCGTTTACAAGAAGCGCTTGATAACCGATGGCTATATTTTCATTGCCAACATTATCTGCGCTTAAAGATTGGTAGCCGATAGCTATGTTTAATGTGCCGATGACTCCTCCACCATCCAAAGCAAATGGCCCTATCGCTAGGTTGGGACCATCATCAGCGTTAAGTAAAGCGTCTTCGCCAATAGCAATACTTTGAAATGCACCTACCCCATTCCCTAACGCGTTTTTGCCTATTGCTACATTCGTCAGACCGGAAATATTGGCGCCAAGAGCATTGGAACCTATAGCTATGTTGCTACTTCCATCTGTGTTTACATCAAGAGCGCCATAGCCTATGCCGATGTTGTCGTCCCCGATTGTATTATCATTCAAAACATTCTGTCCAAAAGCTATATTATACTGCCCGCCGATAGCTATAGCTGCTCCAGCTCCACTTCCGCAAAACATATTGAAATCAGTGGCGTAGTCGGTGATACAATCGCTTAAGCCATTTAAAGTGGTAGATCCACCCGTCACCAATTCAAATTCATCAGTAGTGGAATTGTAAGTGACCACATCGCCGTTTGAAGGTGTGGTAAATTCTGCTATCGGCATTGCTACAATTCCCTGCTCCTCGCCCCCGTAAAATTTTATTACCCCAGTCGTAAAATCCGTAACCGTGGTATCAAAATAAATTTCCCCGTTGGAGTCCACTGTCGGAGTAGCCGAGCTCGGCATGCCGAAAGTCACATAACAATTTGAATCCGAGGGTCCACATCCACCCCAAGCGGTACCCGTATCTCCCGGGTCTTGAATATTGTCCGAAGGTATAATAGGCGAAGCAGGGTTTCCGGCAAGCACGACAAAAGCCGAGGAGAGAAATAAAGCCAAAACATAAGCCAAAAACTTTTTCGCTTTCATTCTTTTAATTATATCAGAAAAAGGAAGGAAAATGTGAATATGTTATGATATTAATAGTGGAAACAAAAAATAAGCCAAAATTCGTGCATTTACACCCCAGAACCAAAGCGCTTCGCGCTTGGTACGGGGCAGGTACCCATTCCCAATGAAACCACAATTTATACATTTACACACGCATTCACATTACTCGTTATTAGACGGGCTTTCTAAGGTTGGAAAGCTGGTTGAATTGGCCAAAGATTTCGGCATGCCCGCGCTCGCCATCACCGACCATGGCAATATGTATGGCGCTATAGAGTTCTATAAACTTGCGAAAAAAGCAGGTATCAAACCAATTATCGGAGTGGAAGCCTACGTGGCAAATCGCAGTCGCCTACAAAAAGAGTCCGGCATAGATAACAAGCGCTACCACTTGACTCTCTTGGCAAAGAATTTGGAAGGCTATAAAAATTTGATGAAGTTGGTCACTCTCTCCCATATTGAGGGTTATTATTACAAACCCCGCATGGATAAAGAAATTTTGAAAAAATATTCAAGCGGTATTATCGCGCTCTCCGGATGTCTCGGAGGAGAACTCTCTCGAGCGCTTCAAAATGGGGATGAGGCGGAAGCGGAGAAAGTAATAAAAGAACATCAAGAAATTTTCGGCAAAGAAAATTATTTTCTGGAAGTGATGAGAGATTTGAAAATAGACGGCGCACCCCTCGTGCGAAGTGGCATCATAAAACTTTCTAAAAAACTAGGGATTCCACTAGTGGCTACCATTGACTCACACTACCCGAGCGAAGAAGACCAGAAGGCGCACGATACTCTTCTCTCAATTCAAACCAATTCTGACATCAAAGATGAAAACAAATTTTCTTTCGGCGAGGACGATTATTCTTTTGTGAGCGCCGAAAAAGCTCTGGAATTTTTTTCCGATATTCCGAAAGCCGTGGAAAATACTATGAAAGTCGCGGAGATGTGCAATGTAGAATTAGAATTAGGCAAATGGGTCTTCCCTGATTTTCCAGTGGAAAAAGGAAAAAGTTATGATGAAAAACTGCGCGAGCTCGCCTATGAGGGTTTTAGGAGACTTGGCATAGAGCAAACAAATACCTTAAAAGAGCGAGTGGAATACGAATTAAAAATTATTTTAGATAAAGGTTACGCGCCGTATTTTCTGGTCGTGGGCGACCTCTTGCGTTATGCCAAAGAAAACGGCATCTTGACGACTATCCGCGGGTCGGTCGCCGGCTCTCTCGTAACTTATTTACTTGGAATAACAAATGTCAATCCCATAGAATATAAACTTCCTTTTGAAAGATTTTTAAATCCTTTCCGCCCGTCGCCACCCGACATTGATATGGATTTTGCCGACAACCGCCGAGACGAGATGATTGAATATGCTAAGCAAAAATATGGCGAAGACAAAGTAGCCCAAGTCGGAACTTTCGGCACTATGATGGCGCGTGGCGCAGTGCGCGATGTAGCGCGAGCGCGGGGCTTTGAATACACCGTCGGCGACAGAATTTCCAAAATGATTCCGCTCGGTAGTCAAGGCATGCCGATGACCATAGACCATGCCATGGAAATCGTGCCGGAGCTTCTAGAGGCTTATAAAAGTGAAAAAGATACCAGAGAAATTATTGACCTTGCAAAAAAATTGGAGGGATGTGTCCGGCATATTTCCGTCCACGCCGCCGGCGTGGTTATCTCGCCTTTACCGCTTCCGGAATATGTGCCGATTCAACACGACCCGAAGGGTGGAAAAATAATCACGGAGTATGATATGTATAGTATTGAAGAAGCGGGACTTCTCAAATTTGATTTTTTAGGAATTAGAAATTTGGCAATACTTGCGGACGCCGTTCATCTGGTAAAGAAGTTTTATGATGTAGATATAGATATTGAACGCATTCCACTAAACGACAAAAAAACTTTTTCGCTCTTGGCCAAAGGTCAAACGGAAGGACTTTTCCAATTAAACGGCGCCGGCATGACTCGCTATTTGAAAGAATTGAAACCCACCACGATTCACGACATCAATGCCATGGTGGCGCTGTATCGTCCGGGCCCGATGGAAATAATTCCCGAATACATAAAGCGCAAACACAATCCGGCGCTCGTAAAATATTTAGACCCGCGAATGAAGAAATTCTTGGGTGAATCCTATGGATTAATAGTTTATCAAGACGATTTGCTTTTCTGCGCCTTGGAACTTGCCGGCTACAACTGGGAAGAAGTCGATAAATTCCGCTACGCCGTCGGTAAAAAAATTCCGAAAGAAATGGCAGCGCAGTATGAAAAATTCACCGACGGTATCGTGAAAAACGGACAGACCAGAGAATTTGCCGAGAAACTCTGGAAACTTTTTGAACCGTTTCAAGCGTATGGTTTTAACAAAGCGCATGCGGCCTCCTACGGCAAAGTCGCTTATCAGACAGCGTATATGAAAGCAAACTACCCGGTAGAATATATGACGGCGATACTCACCGCCGAGAGCGGAGATGTAGAAAAAATTGCGCAAATTATTGAAGAATGTAAAAATATGAAAATCCCGGTGCTTCCGCCAAACATCAACGAGAGCTATGGAGGATTTACCGTTATTCGTTTTCCTTCTCCCGAGACCGAACCTCCAAGAGGAGGTTCGGTCTCTATGAAGTCCAAAGAAATTCGCTTCGGGCTTTACACTATAAAAAACTTGGGCACCGATATAGGAGACACCATAATTGCCGAGCGAAAACAAAATGGAAAGTTTACATCAATTACAAATTTTTTAGACCGAATTAAGCATAAAAATTTAAACAAGAAATCACTGGAAGCGCTCATCAAGAGCGGAAGCATGGATGACTTTGGCGAGCGCGGAGCTATGCTCTTTGGCCTAGAAGACATGCTTACCTACAACCGCGAATCGTCAAATCAAAATGCAAATCAGACCTCACTTTTTGGGAGTGCAAATCCAAGCAACGCTCCGGAATTCAAATTAAAAAATACTGAAGTTGCGAGCCAGAAGGATAAACTGCTTTGGGAAAAAGAACTGCTTGGACTTTATATTTCCGGACATCCGCTGGACCGGGTGCGAGATAAACTGGAAAAGCGGGATATCAATATTAAAAAAATAAAAGAAGACAAAGAAAATAATTTGAGAAACGGTTCGCCGGTCACTATCGCCGGCATCATTGAAAGCGTTCGGCCTATTATCACCAAAGGCAATGAGCGGATGGCATTTCTCAAAATTGCGGACTTTACGGATTCCATAGAAGCGGTGGCCTTCCCGAGTGTTTTTCAAGGTATGGCTGATATCCTCGTGCCCGAGAACTGCATCGCCCTCTCGGGCAAAATCTCTTTGCGTTCCGGCGAGCGGAGTATTATAATTGAGGGAGTAAAAGTTATTTAGTAATTATTTTTTTAATCAAAAGCCATGAAAAATAACATAGAGAAAAATTCTGTGATTGAAATCCCTTTCCCAAAACCAAGAGAGCTCAGTATTCTAGAGCTACAAGATAAGTTTAGTAAAGGTGGTAAGGGTGCCTTGACCGGCAAGGAGTTTCTCCGTCTTCAGCAATATCAAATGCAGGAAGATAAGGAGGACAATAATCCATACAGACCAAGAAGTTAAACTAAGTTTTAACTTCTTTTTTAATTATATAAACAAAAGGTTAATGTTTCGTCCATTCACGCCAAATTTTTTTATCGATTTTTGATTGACGTATCATTGTTTCAAGAGTCTTTGGACGAAAACTTTTTGAGCCATGAAAATTAATTTCCACTACCGCCTGAGTTTGGACATTAATCCAAGCTTCATGAGAACCTTTTCTTTGTTCGTTAAACTCAAAACCATTTTCCTTTAGAAAATCAGTAACATCTCTAAAATTCCAATTCAAGAGACCTTTCGGCATACATTAAGCAAATTCTGGGATAACTGATCGTTGATAAGGTGAGACAATAGCAAAATTTGTAGATTTTTTTAGGGATGCCACTTGCATTTTTTTTGTTGCCTCAAAATATTTTTTCCAATACGGAAGTGGAGCATATCTGTTGAGTAAATCATCAGACATATTATTTTTTATTACAGTATCTAAATGTAATTGCACCGCTTCTTTTATACTCCTTAGAACAACTAGGGGGTCGCTTCCTTCTTCTACAATGTCAAAGGTAAGGCATACACCCACAAAAACATTCTTTTCTTTGTAAACAAGAATTTCAACCATTCCTTCTTTTTTTGTGTTAAACGGGCGTTGTATTTTCATATAGTGATTATATCTTATTAACTTTCGCAATACAAGGGAATATCTAGCTTATTTATTATACAAACTCATCGCCTTCCAAAGCCCTTCGGCGTAAATCATCTCCACTGCTTCGGTGACTTTTTTGGAAAGTTTTTTGATTGCGTCAAGTTCTGGCTTTTTGAATTCACCCAAGAGGAAATTTAACACCGCCTTCTCCCCTTTTGGTTTTTTTACTACTCCTTTCGGTGTCGCGGGCGAAATACCGATTCTGATGCGCGCAAATTCTTGGCTTTTGAGTGATTTGATAATTGAGCCCAGCCCGTTGTGCCCGCCGGAAGAGCGGTTAAAAGAAATTTTCATTTTACCGAGAGGCAAATCTATATCATCGTAAACCACCACTAAATCTTTCAGGTCCTTTTTGCTTTTGATAAGTGGTGCCACAGCCTTCCCTGAATTATTCATAAAATTATCTGGCAAAAGGAATTTGAGGAATTTTATCTTTGAGTTTTCTAATCTTTTAGCAACGTGCCCTGCCACAATACGCCCTGTATTGTGCCGAGTGTTCTCATATTCACTTCCCGGATTTCCAAGTCCTACCACAAGTCTCATGTTCCAATCTTAACATCAATTAAGTTCTAAGCAAAACATAATAAGAAAACACTTTTACCCCTTACGTCAAGGGTTTTTTGTGCTATATTATAAGGCAATGGAAAGTGAAACAGAAAAGACAGAGAGAAAAACAATCCCAGTTAAAATTGAGAAAGAAAAAAGTTCATTTTGGGAACTTGTTCGTTTTGCGCTTATTGCTATAGCAGTTGTTTTACCTGTCCGATTTTTCATTGCTCAACCCTTTGTGGTTTCCGGTTCTTCTATGGTACCGACTTTTGAAAATGGCGATTACTTGATAGTAGATGAGATATCCTACACTCTGGGCACTCCCAAGCGAGGCGACGTGGTGATTTTTCGCTATCCCAAAGACCCAAGCAAATTTTTTATAAAAAGAATCATCGGTCTGCCGGATGAAACTGTGAGCATAAAAGGCAATATTGTTACAATCGTAAATAAAGAAAATCCAGATGGCTTTGAACTTTTGGAACCGTTTATAAAAAATACTGCTAATAACAACACCAGCGTAAAGTTAGACGATGATGAATACTTTGTGATGGGTGATAATCGCTCCGGCAGTTCGGACTCGCGCGTCTGGGGTCCGGTAAAGAAAAATCTTTTAGTAGGTAGAGCCCTGCTACGTCTTTTGCCAGTAAATAAAATAGGTGTAATGCCGGGTCAGTTGGAATAAACTAAAAATAAAAATATGAGCAGAATAAAAAAAGAAACGACAAAATCAAATAAAGGTAAAGAAATTTCTTCTCCGAAAGGAATGCGCGATATTATGAACGAGGAATACTATAGTTTTCAAGGATTTTTTGAAAAAGCGCAAGAAGTTGCGGTGTATTATGGCTTCAAGCCCATAGAAACTCCGATGTTGGAACACGAAAATATTTTTACTTCCGGTATAGGTCTTGGCACAGACATCATAGACAAAGAAATGTACACCCTCAAAACCAAAGGTGGCGACCACTTAGCGCTCCGACCCGAGCACACCGCCCCGCTCATGCGCGCTTATATCGAGCACGGTATGCAGACTATGCCCCAGCCGGTAATGTTTTACCAATACGGTCCAGTTTTTAGACACGATAATCCGCAAGCTGGACGCTACCGACAATTTTACCAATTTGATTTGGATTCATTGGGTAGTGACAAGAGCATTATGGATGCGTTAGTTATCAAAGCTGGAATGAGCATTCTGGAAGAGGCTGGCGCAGAAAACATTTCTATCGACATTAATTCTATTGGAGATAAAGAATGCAGAGGTGTATATATCAGGGAATTAACAAGCTACTATCGAAAACATATAAACAGTTTATCGACTATGGAACGTGAACGATTAAAAATAAATCCGCTTCGAATTCTAGACTCTAAAGAAGAAAAGACAAAAGAAATAAATGTCGGGGCTCCAGATGCAGTTTCGTATCTATGCTCTTCTTGCAAAAAACATTTTAAAGAAGTTTTGGAGTATCTGGAAGAGCTCGGCATAAATTATAATATCAACAAAAATTTAGTGCGAGGACTTTCATATTACACTCGTACTGTTTTTGAAGTGTACACAAAAAATGAAAAAGAGGGTGGTTTGCCAGTACAGGTAGCTTCTGGAGGACGTTACGACTACTTAGCTCGTCAAATTGGTGGCAAGAGAGATATACCTTCTGTTGGTTTCTCGATGGGGGTAGATAGAGTCGTCGGTTCGCCTTGGTATAAAAAACTTTCGCCTCGCATTATCAAGAAGCCAAAAGTTTATTTTATTCAGCTTGGCGCCGAAGCAAAATTAAAAAGTCTTAACATCGTAGAAATACTTCGCAAAGCGCATGTACCCATAGCTCAATCTCTCTCTAGAGATTCACTGGGTTCTCAGCTTGCCATTGCGGAGAAACTCGCCATTCCCTACACTCTCATTTTCGGAGTCAAAGAAGCGATAGAAAACACAGTGATAGTGCGAAATATGTCAAATAGGTCTCAAGACACCGTGAAGCTCCCAAAACTTTTGGAATACTTAAAAGAACTGAAATAAAATGAATCCCGTTTAGAAATTTTGATAACGGGAATAAGGATTAAATTATTAATATTAAATTTCTAAACGGGATGAAGCAAATCTTGCAAAAAGAAGAACTGGTCTTGCGTAAAGTCGCGAAAGAAGTTCCCCTATCGCAAATCAAATCTCCTAAAATTCAAAAAATACTAAAAGAAATGTCTGTCTCTCTCAAAAGTCAAGCCGATGGGGTGGCTATCGCGGCTCCGCAGATAGGATATTCTCTGTGCATCTTCGTCGTCTCGGGAAAAGTTTTTGAAAAAGATTTTTTGAAAAAAAGAACCTTCCCGACGTCCAACGTCGGGGAAAACGTCGGGGAAACGTCTAAAGATAACAACACCTCTCAGAGAGATTCCGCTGTGAAGAATATGGTTTTCATCAACCCGAAAATCTCCAAACTCTCAAAAGAGAAAGAATGGACTCCGGAAGGATGCCTCTCGGTGCGTTGGCTTTACGGCAAAACCTATCGCTCAAAAAAAGCGAGCATATCTGCTTACGATGAAAATAGCAAGAAATTTACCCGTGGGGCTTCGGGACTTCTGGCGCAAATTTTTCAGCACGAGACGGATCACTTAAACGGTATACTTTTTATAGACCATGCAAAAGATATCAAAGAGGAACTACCGAAGTAGTTATAAAGTTAAAAGTTGAAAGTTATAAAGTGAAAAAAGATAATATTAATTTTATATTCTTTGGGACACCGGACGTGGCAAGTGAGACGCTTGAAATTTTAAAGCAAGCTGGATTTTTGCCCTCGCTCATCGTAACCGCGCCCGACCGCCCCGCCGGACGCAAAATGCTGTTAACTCCTCCACCTGTTAAAGCTTGGGCGATAGCAAACAATATTCCATACATTCAGCCAGAAAACTTAAAAATCAAAACGGAAATTGTTTTTACGACCTCTTCGCAGGCTGGCGAGCCGAGAAAAGCAATTTCCCAACAGGGAAATATGCGTGAAAGTAAAAATAATTTCCGTTTTGATTTTGCTATAGTTGTGGCTTATGGAAAAATTTTGTCGGAAGAAATATTGAAAGCTCCTCGCTTGGGCTCAATAAACATTCACTATTCCCTACTTCCAAAATATCGCGGGGCTTCCCCTGTTGAATCCGCAATACTAAATGGCGACACGGAAACAGGAGTATCCATCCAGCAAATGGAATTAAAGATGGATACAGGTCCAATCCTCGCGCAAGAAAAAGTGGCTATTATGCCCGACGAAAAAGCACCCGAGCTTCGCAAACGTTTGATAAAATTAGGCGGAGAGCTTTTGGTAAAAACATTGCCTGATTTTATAGAAGGAAAAATCACCCAAACACCTCAAGACGAATCTCTTTCAACCTATTGCAAAAAAATGACCAAAGAAGACGGTCTAGTCAACTTGGAGGTTGAACCTCCAAGTGCGCTTTACAACAAGTTCCGCGCATACGCCACTTGGCCCCGCACTTACTTTTTTAAGGACGGCCTGCCTGCGCAGGCAGGTAAAAGAATAATTATCACAGATGCTGTATTAGAAAATAATCAGTTCATTATAAAGAAAGTAATTCCCGAGGGCGGAAAAGAAAGAACTTATTCCGAGCTCTAGAGCTAACTCTAGAGCTCAAAACCATTCTCTTATTCCCTCCTTCGCTAAAGCTACGGCCGGGCACAGCGTGCGAATTAGAGAATACTTAATAGCAACACGTGTTTGTATTGAGTAATGTTTGCTAAAAAACTTCTTCTTTGTAGCAACGGTCACAATAAATTATTTCCGGTCTATCTAGAGAATAGGTGGTCTCAAATTCGTTTTCACATCCATCTTTCATGCATTTTCGATGGTAAAGTTTAATACCAGTTCTCTGTTTTAAACGCTCAAAGGTTCTGCAGTTCGGGCAAAGACGTGGTAATGGTAAATTCATCTTGCGGTAAAGAATAAGTTCGTTTTCTAAAACTTTAAAAGCTGTGGTACAAAGCTGGTTACATTTTCCGTTATGCTCGCATCTTATAACTTTATTCACAAAATCATCCCCTACGTCTGCAATGCTGTTTGGAATATTCATTGTCTCAATATCTATCTTGTAATTTCTCTCCGTGTCTTCTTCCCAAACATAGCCCTCTTCTATGACCTCTCCCTTAGTTAAAGGGAAATATTCTTGTGCCAGCGTAGTATTGTAAGAAACTGGTGAAAGTTCGCTCGGGAAAAATTCCCCGTATTTATAAACCCTACCCTTTTTGTCTATATAAGGCATTTCGTTCATTTGTGTTTTTATTCTCTCCACTATATTTTCATACTCTTCCTTGCTGTATTGTTTATTCAAAATACAATACTGTTTGCCTCGCAAACTAATACAACCAAACAAATTCTCTGACCCGCGAGTACAAAACATCGAATATTCCAGATCATGCACATTTTCCTGACATAGTACGCAGAACTTAATATTTTGGATACCAACTCCACACGAATGAGATTCGTAGACTAGCTCGCTTGCGTCTCCCCAGATTGAATAATCCCAGCAATCTTTACACCCCGGAATTTCCAGTAAATTCTGGCAGTAGCGCAAATTCTGCCCCTCGCGAATCAAAAAAGAATTGAAAACTTCTTTGGAATGCTCGATATAGTTGCCCGAAACACTAGTATTTTGAAAACCTTGGATAAATTTATTCGGAAACTTCATCCAAAAATCATAGACTTCTTTCTTTATTTTTTGTAAGTCTTCATAAGAACCTAAATTAAATGACTTTATTTTTTTTAAATATTCTTCTTTGGAGTATTCTTCGTTGAAAATACAGTAGGACTTATTGCGCAAATTCACACAGCCAAAGCAATCTTGACATCCCGAGCAATTTTTAGAAAACATCATATTAAAAGAGCTCTCACATTGGGAAGAAAACACCGAATTAGAACACTGGGCGAGCCAAAACCCTTCATAACAATATTCGCATTTAGAAACATGAGAGATGTCCATACAGAAACAAGACTGGTTTATACCGTGGCCATACATGCAGTCTTCTGGCTCTTTGGCGTTGAAAACTAGATAGCTATTCTTTGGACTACTGATGTGGTTCACATATGGACTATTCACTTGAAACGTCACACCTAAATTTCTAACCGGCACTTTTTTAAGGAGTTCAAAGAATTGAGTGAAAAACGGTTTGGAAAAATCATAGTCCTCTCCATACTCCATCGGGTCCCACTGGTCACTCTGCCATACCTCGTTCTCGTATACTGTCATCTCAGACTCTGGAGAAAACATAGAAAAAATCTCTTTACCTGAAAAATCACTTTTCTTCTTGTAAAGCACTCTCTCGTTTCTAAATGTAAACCTCCTCTGCGCTCGGCACAGATGGCAAAACGTCGGTGGAGGAACTTTTATTTTCTCGTAAAAATTTTTGTCTTCGCTATCTATAACGAAATCTTGCTTACAATTTTGGCATATTCTATTTTGTGATTTATGTTCCATATCTTTTCTATCCCGATTCTGATTAATCAGAATCGTGGATCCTCGATTTCTTAAAATTTAAGAAATCGGGATAGTTCTGACAGTTTCGGTTTTCCACTTTTTCATTTGACATATCTTTATGATTTGCTATAATGGTAATATCCATAAGGAAACGCATCTCGTAGTCTTTCGTGTCTACGCGGTGCGTTTCCGTTTAGACTCATCTCTTAAGTTTTTTGCTTAAATTATCCATTGAATATATTTTCTCTTTAGCTTCTTTCTTTAAAAGTTTTGAACAAGTTTTTACATAGGGACTTAAAACCAGTAAAAGTTTATCGTTTTCATATAAATATCTAACGAGAGAATAGAAATCTCCGTCGCTAGTTACAATAATCGCTTTGTCGTAATTATCTTTTTCAAGAATAGCATAAAGTACTAGATCAGCATCACAATTACCCTTAACTTTACCTTCTCCATCAAGAATGACTGGTTTGAATATTAAAATATATCCTGCTTTTTGCAGGCTAGAATAAAGTTTTTGATTTGATTGAATAAATCCAATAAAAATATATGCTGTAGTAATATCGTACTTTTCTTTAAGGTGCACTCTAAATTTTATCCAGTCTAAATCCCAACCAAGAGATTTTATTCCTAAATGAACATTCTGTGCGTCTATAAAAGCATAATTATTTGATTCAACTTTCATAGTTATATATTACCATACTTAATAAACCTCCTGCCCCGACGCTTTGGTCGGGGTCCCGACAGAATCGTCGGAATTGATATCAATAGATTTCATTCTGATAACATTTCTCACAATACACTACTTCTGCTCGGTCGGGAGCGTATGAAGTTTCAAATTCCACTTCGCACTTACCTTCGTGGTGTGTATGCTTTTTATCACACATACACTTCCGATGATAAAAATTAGGCGAGTTTCTTAGTGAGAGACGTTCATAATGTCGACAATTGGTACACAACCGAGGTAAAGGAATGTTCATTCTTTTGCAAAAATCAAGTTCCATTTGTATTATACGGAACGCGCCAGTGCATTCGTGCTTACAATTTCCAGTATGTTTACACTCAATTACCTCGTTAAGAATATTTACATCTACATCTCTGATATGGTTAGGAATCTGCGTGGCAATTAAAGTAATTTTGTAATCTTGCTTTACGGTTTCATACCACAAAAATCCTACAACTTCCGCCTCTTCCTTATTGAGCGGAAAAAATTCATAAGCCTGTGTTATTTGATACGGAAAAGGAGAGAGCGAAGCCGGAAAAAATTCTCCATATTCTTTTGTACTTTTCATATGTTTAATTATCTTTGGCACGATTTTTTCATACTCCTCTTTTGTGTATTGTTTGTTTAAAATACAGTGCTGTTTTTTACGAAGAGAAACACATCCGAACAGATCAGAAGAATTATGGCAAAAAACACAATAACTTAAATTTTGCACATTGACATAGGATTGGACAGTAAATTTAACATTGTAAACACCCTCTCCGACAATTAAAGATTCATAGACAAGTTCCGTGTTATCACCCCAATTAGTATAATCGTAGCAATCTTTAACTGGCCCAGTAAGGATATTTTGGACGAATTTACTATCCTCTACTCCTCTTACACGATAACAGTTTTTTGAGTTTTTTGATTCATAAATGTAATCGCCGGAAGCGTTTACGTTGTGATACCCGTGTATATACTTTTGTGGGTAATTCAACCAGTGTTGATATGCTTTGACTTTTAAATTTTCAATTGATTTGTAGGATCCTAAATTAAACTTATTAATTTTTTTCAAGTATTCTTCTTTGCTGTATTGTTCATTAAAAATGCAATAAGATTTATTACGAAGACCAATTGAAGCAATACAGCTATTGCAACCAACACAATCTTTACATAAAATCATTTCTTGGCAACTCTCGCAGTCAACTGAGAAGAACGTTTTATAACAAATAATTGTATTTACGTTCCCGTAAGAAAGTTCACATCCATTTGTCATATGACTATCAAAACACTGCTTTGATGCTTGGTCCCAGATAAGATAGGCAGAATCCTCTGTATATGCGACACCTCTGCATAAATAACAATTTTTTATACTACTGGCGTTAGCACAATAATGACTGTTTACTACATTGGTCATTGAGTGAGAAGGCATTGGTACTTTGGAAAGCAACTCTTTGAATTGCTCAAAAAAGGGCTTGGAAAAATCATAATCTACACCGTACTCAACAGGGTCCCAGGCATCTGAAATCCAATAATCTCGATCATAAATTTTTACCGGACTTTCTTCTGGAAACAAGGAAAAAATTACTTCCCCCGTGCGCGCATCTTTTTTGCGAAACATATGCCAATCGTTACGCCAAGCAACCATGCGTTGCAGGCGACACTCCGGGCAAAAAGTCGGCGGTGGAACTTTGATTTTCTCATAAAATAAAAAATCGTCTGGCTCGATTACAAAGTCTTTTTTACAATTTTGGCATATTCTATTTTCGCTTTTATATTCCATACTTTCCTAATTACCTAACTTTTGCGACCGCTAGAGTTAAGTAATTTATGTTAACTTAGTACACCTCTTGTTGATAACATTTTTCACAATAAACTATTTCCGGGCGCTCGGGAGCATAACCAGTCTTAAATATTTCCGGGCAAGGAGAATCTTTATGGTCATGGGATACGGTATTTTTGTATTTACCTGTTTCATCAGAAATACCGGCACACATACAGGTTCTCTCGTGCAAAAATAACTTGAGTCTGTCGCTGATTCGGCGTTCGAATCTGCATTCGTTACATATTCTAGGAAGTGGAAGTTTTTCTTTTTTGTAAAAAATTAGTTCATTTCCTAATATACGGTAAGGATTCTTGCAATTTTCACATTCCAATACTTCTTTTAGAATTTGTTCGATACCATCATGAGCGGAATCTGGGATTTCCGAAGCCTTTTGGGTGATTTTATACTCGCCCTTTTCGGTTTCTACCCATGCGTAGTTTTTTGCTTCTGCTTCTTCTTTGGTTATAGAAAAATGCTGAGTTGCTAAAGTATTGTTATATCCAAAAGGTGAGAACTCTAACGGGAAAAACTCTCCATATTTGTAAACTAAACCTAGAGAATCTATATAAGGCATTTCGTCCATATGGCGTTTGATTTTTGGTACAAGTTCTTCGTACTCCTCTTTTGTATATTGTTTATTAAAGATGCAATATTGCTTCTTCTTCAGCCCTACACAACCGAAACAATCAGAACAACTAAAAAGATGCACACAGTATTCCAAATTCCTGCAAGCCGGCCAGCAATTTCTGGAAAGCTTGTTATTGTAAGAATTCTCTCCACATTCTATGATTTCATAACAAAGCTCTGTATCTTCACCCCAATTACTGACATCGTAATTGTCTTTATTACCCGGCAATTGCATGTATTGGCAAAAGCGCATATTTTCGCTTCCTCTGATTAAATAACTGTCGTTTACATATTTACAATCTGTGACATAAGAACCAGTTGAATTTAAATTTCTTACCCCTTGCTGATGTCTGGTAATTTGCGTGTCCCAAAAAGATCTGGCTTTCTTCCTTGCTTCTTCCAGTCCGGAAGCCGTATCGAGTCGCATTTTAGCAATTTCTTTTTCATATTCTTCTTTTGTATATTGCTGGTTAAATATGCAATGAGAAGATTTACGTAAATTAACACAACCAAAACAATCACTGCACCCGAGACAGTCTCTGGAGAACCAAACATTCCTAGAGTCCGCAGACATTATCGTGAAATAACATTGATAGCATTTAGAAAGCCAGAAACACTCGTAACACCGCTCGGATTCATTTATATGAGAATTATCCACGCAATCCTTGCAACGATCAATCGCATTGCCATACATACAATCCTCCGAGTAGCTAGAATTAACGACCAAGTAGCTATTTTTCAACGCCGTGGCATTGAAGGCGTACGGGCTGTTGACCATTCTGATAACATTAAAATTATACATGGGGACTTTTTTCTCGAGCTCTTGCTGTTGTTCAAAAAAACTTCTAGAGAAATCATACTCTTGACCGTATTCCATAGCATCCCAATTATCGCTAAGCCAAGCATCCCGAGTAATAATTTTTCTCCCGCTTTCCGCCGGATAAGTAGAAAAAATATCCTGGCCAGTCAGAGCATCTTTCACTTTAAAAAGCTTCCTTTCATTTCTAAAAGCCAACCTCCTCTGTGCTCGGCACAGATGGCAAAAAGTCGGTGGAGGAACTTTTATTTTTTCATAAAACGAAAAATCATCCGGCTCGATGGTGAAATCATTTTTACAATTCTGACAATTTTTGGTTTCCATAAGTCTTTTATATTATCTCATAATTAATCCACGAGTGAAACTCACGAACTAAATAATGAGGATAACCAACTTTCATTGGTTATCCTAACTTTTAATGCTGGAAAATTTCTTTCTCAGTTAAGGGGTACGGCTGCATCTGGTGAAAGATTTGAGTACGAATATAGTCAGGATCTTTCATCAGTTCGATTTGCTTTTTAAGCAGATCATTTTCCTTTTCACACTGTATGCCCTTATCGTACTGATAAATAGAAAACACAGTTATAAGAAGGAGGACTACCCGGCAAAGCAATAACTTTTTCATAATTATAAGGATTTGTTTAATTAAATAATACAATCTTTTTTACTAATAGTCAAAAATAATACTGAAAAATTGCTTTATTTACTGTAAAAATGCTTATTTTATAAGATTAAAATAGTGTCAAATAAAAGTTGACAAAAATACTCTAATTTGCTAAGATATAAGTATGGACTTAAAAAACTTTGAACAACTGGGGCTTAACCAAACCGAGATCAAAATACTCAAGTGTATCTTTGAATTCGGCACCATATCCCCCGCGCTCGTCGCCAAGCAAACTGGGCTCAAGCGCCCGACGGTGTATGCTGGTGCGGAGGGCTTGATAGAATCTGGATTTATCCGAGAAGATATTTCCGGAAAAAATATTCGCTACACAGCGCTTTACGAAACTGGTTTTAAAAACTATTTAATATCTCAAAAAAGAAAATTAGCAGAAAAAGAAGCGTTGATAACTGAACTTGCCAATACTCTAGAGAAAACTCCCCGTCCGCGCGGATACAATATACCAAAGGTGACAAGAATAGAAGGCAAAGAAGAAATATTGGATTTTTTATATACTCAAACACCCGTGTGGAATGAAAGTATAATAAAGACACATGCCCACACATGGTGGGGCTTTCAAGACCACATTTTTGTTGAAGATAAAGAATATAGAAAATGGATTAAATGGTACTGGAATACCGCGCCAGAAAAAATAGACTTAAATCTTTTTTCTAATGACTCGGAAATTGAAAAAACACGTGAAGTGCAGACTATAGATAGGCGAAGACATATAAAATTTTGGAAAGGTGATAAAATCACTGCAACAGAGTGGATTGTCGGAGAATACATTATCACTATCGTACTCGATGGCACACATCACACTCTCATAGAAACCCGCGACCAAATTCTAGCCGAGAACCTGCGTAACGTTTTCAAATTCGCTTGGAGTGCTGTTTCGTAAAAAGAAATTTATTTTTTCTGAATCATCGGCACGCCAAGATCGCGACAGATTTTTCTGCCAGTAAAGGTATTTATTTCAGAATGTCTCGGGATAGAAGAAACCCTGCTGTTTTCTGGATTAAAATAAATACTATGGGAATTTCCCTCTCTTAGAAAGACCACACCATTTTTTCGGAGATGTAAGATTAGGTCGGTGCGCTTCATAGAGAGAAAGAAATTAAAAAGATAGTACTTCCTTTTTTATAAAACCAGGACCTGCTTCTTTTAAAACTACGGAACGCTGGGTTTCTAGCACTAGCTCTAAGGCTTCTTTCAAGTTTTCGCGAGCCTCGCTCAAAGTGCGCCCTTGGGTATTAACCCCAGGCACTTCCTCAATCCAAGCGGCATAAAACTTGCCTACCTTTTTAAACAAAGCTGTAAAATTTCTTGATTTCATAGATTTATTTTACCATATTTGATTTTTTAAAACAAATTCTAATAAACCTCCTGCTGGTAACATTTTTCGCAATAGATTATAGGCGCATAAGATTCTGTGTAGACTGTCTCTACTTCTAAGTCACACTTTGAACAATTTCGTTTGATTATTTTTAATAATGGACGCTTCTGTAAGCGTTTAGTGTGACGCACATCAAAGCAAGCCCGAGATAACGGCAAGTCCATTCTTCTATAGAAAGATAATTCGTTTTCCGTAATTCTATACGCTCCTGTGGAATAAGCTTTATCTTTTTCCACGCAACCTATTACTTCTTTCAGTATAGAGTCTGTAACTTCTGCTATAGTTTCTGGAAGATCTTTGCCTTCTATAGTTATATCATAATCTTTCTTTTCCCGGTCTTTCCATCTATAACCTCTCTTTAGAGCTTCTTCTTTAGACAAAGGGAAAAAGTCTACGGCAGCCGTTTCATTGTAAGCAAAAGGAGAAATATCAGGTGGGAAAAATTCTCCATATTCACTTGTATTTTTCATATGCTCTATTATTTTTTCTTTCATTTTTTCGTATTCTTCTTTACTGTATTGTTTGTTTAAAATAGAATATTCGCCCTTCTTTAGTCCTATACAACCAAAACAATTCGCGGAACTTGGACATGAATCGCAATAATAAAGATCATGGGCACTCATCCAACACTGAGAGCAAAAGAAAATTCTGGAATCATTTATACCGCAGTTAGCTGATTCATAGATAAGTTCTGAAGAATCTCCCCACTGAAAATGATCCATGCAATCTTGTTCATTGAATGCAAAATAAATATATCTGCAGTCTTTTAAATTCACGCAGCTGAAAGAATTTTTTACATTTTCGCAATTCAAAAACCAATTACCTAAAACTTTACTTGATTTTAAGGACATAATCGCCTTTTGGGGAAACTTCTTCCTAAATTCGGCAAACTTAGTCTCCATTTGAGTAGTGCCTAAAACCGTGTTCAACTTAAGTTCCTTGAGTCTCCTAGAATATTCTTCTTTAGAATATTGCTCATTAAAAATACAAAATTGCTTGTTAATTAAATTCACACAACTGACACAGTTCGAGCAGTTACGACAGGAGTATAGAAAAAATGAATCTCTACATTCATTTGATTCTTGAGAGAATAATGTTTTATAGCATTTATTACAGTCTATACATTCATAACAAAGTTCGGAATAATTTACGTTAAAACAATCAACGCAATTTTTAATACCAAGAGCTGTATAGATGTAAAGCGAATCTTCGCAGTCAGAAGCTCGGAAAACCATGTAGCAATTCTTTAAGTCATGGACACGATGAGTGTATTCACTATTTATTGAAAAACCTTGCCGAACAAGCGCCATGCGAGGAACCTTATTAAATAGTTCTTTAAACTGTTCAAAGAACGGTTTTTTGAAATCATAATCCATGCCATACTGGTACGGATCCCATTGATCTGAGTAAAATTCTTTCGTTTCATATACTGGAAATGGTGCTTCCGGCGGATACATACTAAAAATATCGACTCCACTCAAGTCAGATTTTCTTTTGTAGAATACTCGTTCGTTAGCACCAATCATCCGCCTTATTTGCCTACACTCTGGACAAAAAGTCGGCGGAGGAACTTTGATTTTTTCGTAAAAAGAAAAGTCATCCGGCTCGATGGTGAAATCTTGCTTGCAGTTCTGACAATTTTTAGTTTCGCTTTTATGTTCCATCTTCACTCCAATACTCAAATTCTGCTATCGCTAATTTTGAGTATATAATTATTTCTTCCAAGGGCGGTAGCTCCTGAGGCCTTTCATCATGTCTTTTACTTTGCGGGCGCCACGGAAAAATAGGGCTTCTTTTTTGTTTTTCTTCTTGGTAATGTCTTGAAAAACTTTTTCTTTGATTTCATCTATCGCGGTTTTCTCGTCTTCCGCGTCCGCGCTGGCGTAAAATTTCTCACCGTTGATATTTATCAGGCAGTCCGCGTGAAAAACTTGCCCTTGATTATGATGTTTGGTGCTTTTGGAAATTTCAAAATTGATACTGACTTCCCCGCCTCCCTTCTCGGTATTCGCCAAAAATTTCTCCAGATTGGTGACTTTTTTAAGGGCATAATCTTTGACATCCTCGGTTAAATTTATATTTTTGCTATGAATATTTATGTTCATCCCGTTAGAAATTTATTTAATAATCAACCTTCACTACAACCCCGTTTTGTGAATTTCTAACGGGATTTATCCTTTGATTATATCATCCGCTTTTACGTCTCACTCAATTACGCAAGGCTTTTAAAATTATGTCTAGTTTCATTGTAGCCACCCCCACCACTTTATCCGCTCCGCCATAGTAAATATAAAGCAGTCCTTTGCGCACAATCACCCCGCACGGAAAAACCACATTATTCACAGAACCGCTTTTCTCATATTCCATCTCTGGTTCAAAAATCGGGTCGGTAGAACGAGCAAGAACTATTGCCGGATCTTTGAGGTCGAGTAGCACCGCCCCCACCCGATAAGTGTTGTGACTGCGAGAAACTCCATGATAAAGAAGAAGCCAACCATACCTCGTCTTTATCGGTGGAGTAGCGATACCGACTTTGGCAGAATCCCAAGTATTGTTCCGTGGGCCGATAATGCGGATACATTTTTTCACTTCCTCCTTCTCTAAATCAAGCGAATGGATATAGTCTCCGCAGACTTCTCCACCCACTCTGTGGGCAACCAAATACCCGTCGCGCAATTTTTCAGGAAATATGCAAGTGTCTTTGTCATCCAAATCGCGCGGAGTGATAAGCGAGGGTTTCGCCCAATTCCACGCTCTAGCCAAAAAATCTTTTAGAGTTATCGAAGTAATCGCTACTCGGGGCGGACCGATAGAATCATAAGCAGTATAACACATATAAAGGGTGCTTCCGATTTTGGTAATCCGCGGGTCTTCGCATCCGGAAAAACCGTTTTCAATTTTTTTCTTTTCAAAATCCTCGCGCGGAGTATAAATCGGATCTTCCAATCTCTCTATGATATCCGTGCCGTTTTTGCTAACCGCAAGCCCAATCGTGGAAGTATTGTCAGCGGAAAACGCTCGATAAAGAATATACACTTTGCCCTTGAGGTCTATCGCCGCCGGATTGAAAGTAGCTTGAGCTTCCCAAGCGTTTTCGGACCTAGGAATAATGATAGGATTTTTCGCGAAACGTTTGAAGAAAAACTTTTCGCTTGACTGCGGGCGCATACTGCCGAGCAAATCGCGGAGGTTGACTCGAGCCGAGCAGACTGTGGTGTCGGTAGCGCCGTAGTAAATCACCAGCTCGCCCCCTTCTACGAGCGCGCCGGTGGGAAAAATAACATTGTCGACATAGCCCGACAGTTCATAGGGCTCTTCCGGCACAAGTATCGGTCCGCGGGTCCGACCGATAATTTTTTGAGGATCTTGCAAGTGGAGCAAAAGAGCTTCAACCCCGAATACTACCCCCAGATGACTATTCTGGTCGGTGCGAATATAATTTTGAATGTGGGAGTAAACCAAGAGCCAACCGTACTTGGTTTTAATCGGGGGCGCGCCGACTTCGGCATGGTCAAATTCTCCCCGCTCCGGTTTAATAGTATACAGGTCCATATTTTTCTCCCACTCCCGCCAAAAATCCGGCGACCAAAGGTCTTCAATTTTATCCAAGTAAGCAAAAACCATCTTGGCCGGAGGCGTGTCGGTGCGCGCGGAAAAAATCACCACGATTTTTCCGCCAATCCGTTCGGGAAAAAGGGTCATGGCTTTAGCGTTAAATGGAGTGACAAAATGCCTCTCCCCTATGTTTTTTAAATCCTTGGAAACCGCCACCGCCACCTTGATACCTTCTGGGCCGAAAGGATATTTGGAAAGCGCGGTATAAAAAATGTAGTACTTGCCTTCAAAAAAAGTCACTCGCGGGTCCTCACAGCCGTACAAGTCCCACTCTTCCCCGGGGGCGAGAAATATCCGGCGATTGGTAAAATTTACGCCGTCTCTACTCTCGGCTATGCCCACCACCGAAATTTGTTTCTGTTCGCGCATATGGTCTATGGCAGACATAGCCCGATACAGTCCATAGACAGTTTCCCCTTTTTTGACCACGCACATATTGAAAACAGCGAAGCTTTCCCAATAGTGATTGCGATTTGGGACAAGTATGGGATTGTGCTCGGATCTTTTAGTTACAAACATTTTAGTTTTACTCTGCCCTGAAAAGTTTTTCCTGTTTTAATTTTATCGGCTTTTGCTGTTTCAAATTCTCCAGCATCTCTTTCAAATCAATAGACGCGAGCGCCACGTATTTATCTCCACCGCCATAATAAACCAGAAGCTTGCCGTCTTTGACCACTGCGCCGGAGGCGTAAATAATTCCCGGTTTGTAATTATTCTCATACCAATGGTCCGGTTTGAGTATTGGATTTTGCGCTCGGTATAAAACTTTTTCCGGATTTTTTAGATCCAAGAGCATTGCGCCGACTTTATATCTGCCCCCGTCATTTCTATCCATGGCGTGGTAAAGCAAAAGCCAGCCGTCCTTGGTTTTAATCGGAGGCGAAGCGGCGCTACGGGTGCGATTGTGCCAAGCCACACTGTGGTCCGGCAACATCTGCGGGTCGGGAGCTTGCTCGGGACTCGGGGTCTCTGTCTCATCTAAATTATTTATGAAAGCAATATGCACTCTACTTGGGTCGCCTTTGTCTAGATTATAAAACAGCGCAAATTTTCCGTTTATTTTCTCCGGGAAAAGCACCCAGTTTTTCTGCCGACTTCCGCGCGAAAGATAGGAAAAATTCTTCCAGAGCCATTTTTTCGCGAGCAAATCCTCTTCGGCAATAGAAGTCACCGCCACCCGCATAGAATGCCAGCCGTTAAACATATTGAAAGTCATGTAAACTATGCCATCAATAATTACCGCTCTCGGGTCTTCGCACCCGCCCCAACCTCCACCGGAAGAATAAGCTTTGGGGTCGTAGACTAAACGCGCCGGCGTTGTCATCGGCCAGTGCTTTTGCGCTTCCTCAAAATTCTGGGCGACATAAACGGGATGCGTCAGTCGAATATCAAAATTTATTCCGTCAGGACTGGAAGCATAACCAATTCTAGAAATACCGTCGGGCCCGAGCGCGCGATAAAAAAGATGCACTCGCCCGCCGGAGACTACCGCCGCCGGATTGAAAGTGGCAAACGATTCCCAAGGGTAAGGCGTGGGCACGATAATAGGATTCCTGACCGAGCGCTTGAGTTTTATCTCGCCTTTTTTCGCCCCCCTCTTATAAACTCTTTTTTTAACAACAACCTTTTTCCCCGATGCTTTCGATCGGGGCCCCGACCCCTGATTTTTTATCTTTGGGCGTCGGGACTTAATTTTTGTTTTTTTCTTTTTAAGCTCTGCCATATTTGTCTTCAAATCGAACTTCGTCGATTTCTTCTAAAAATTCACCGATAGCAATTTCTAGCATCGCCACGCCATAAGGTCCAGCTACCATCCTGTGTTTGGCGCCAATATTTATTGTGTATTCCTTGCCTTCCGTAGCTTCAAAAGACATGTCATCAATTTCCACGGTGCCAGAACCGGAAATTATGTGCCAAAATTCAGCGCGCTTCTTGTGACTTTGTAAAGACAGCTTTTCATTTGGATTTACAGTGATAATTTTTACTGTGGATGGAGTATTCAAAGTAAACTGGCGAAAATTTCCCCAAGGTCTATTCACTTCAAAAGGCTTCACTTCTTCCATAGACATATTATAACCCAAAAATACTTAAAACCAAGCAAACTAGACCTTCTTCTTGTTTTTAGTTAGCTTGTGTTTTTCCACATAAGCTTTCAAAAGTTCTGAAGAACTTCGCACTTTGCCTCCGCGCCCCACATTGAAAACCATCTCAATACCTAATTTTTTACATAGCTTAAACTCAGGAATATCGTCTGCAAACCTGTCTCCGCCATTAGCAAAAATATCTGGTCGGAGCTCTTCAAGCTCTCGGCATATGCTGTATTCTTTGGTGTTGCGATTAAAAACTTTTTTAGAGCGCTTGTGTTTGCTTAAAATCACCCTATCTACTGATTTAAATTCTTCAATAACTTCTTTGCGTTCCCGCGCGGACATAAACATATGTCGTCCTTTTATCCCAAACCAATTATCATTATTCAAAATTACTACCAATTCATCCCCTAGCGCCTTGGCCTCCTGAAAGAGTCTGACATGCCCCACATGAACCGGGTCAAAACCCCCAGAAACAGCCACCACTTTTTTTGCTTTGCGAGATTTGTTAGCCTTCCTTGCCATACCCTATTATAGAAAATTTTGGGGAATAAAAAAAGGGCGAGAAAAAACGTGCCTGTTTTTTCTCGCCCAGTGACTTTTACATCACCTTCGTTTTTTTGTTTTTGGGCTTTCTCTTGTTCATCCGAACCCTAGGCTCTGCTTGTTTTGCAAGCTTACCCATGCATTGTACATAGGCCTTGCTTGTAGAGATAATTCTCTTAGCAAGCAGTTCTTTTTTTGTTGCTTCTTTTTTGGTTTCGGGGTCGGTGTCGGTGGTGTGGATAAAACCGTTAAGTTTGCTCATAGTTCAAAAAGTTTGAAAAAAGTGAAGAAATAGATTCAAAAACAATACTATCAAAAATAAGTAAAAAAGAAAAGTAAATAAAAAAGTCCCGGAAACACATGGTCGCGTTCCCGGGCATTCTCTTTGGTTGGTTCTTGTAGATTCTTGAGGGTTTTTACTCAAGACTTGCATAATCCTCTGGGTCAGATTCATCATCGTGGTTGGGAAGTAGAATATCTGTCTTCTCCCGATCCATAATGAGGTCCTCCACCCCTTTAACGTACCCGACCACTGCTTCGAACTCCTCCACGAAAAAAGATTCGTGTAAATTCTCCACAAGACTGAGTACGCCCCCACCTGCTGTTCTTTTTTGCTTGCCTAATCCCTGTATTACAGGGTCAAGCTGGTTGATTTTGTCGAGGCAGGACTCGACTTTTTTCACTCGTCCTTTAAGGACTTTCTTTTTTTTACCCATGAAAAAAAATTTAAAGAGATGTACAATATTTACCGAAAACATCATACCATGAAATTCTAAAAACTCCAAATTTTTACAAAAACTGTGGAAAACCCGGTAAATAAATTAATATGCTATAATAAGACTATGTTAAACATAAAAATAATCATAGGGAGCACGCGACCGAATAGGTTTAGCGAACATGCTGGAGCTTGGATATATGAGATTGCCAAAGCGCGCACAGATATGGAGGTTGAAGTCTTGGACTTGCGGGATTATCCGATGCCTTTCTACAATGAACCGATTTCCCCTTCTTATATTATGGGCGAATACCCAAACCCCGAGGTAAATAATTGGGCAAAGAAAATCGCCGAAGCAGACGGTTTTATCATCGTCGCTCCGGAATACAATCGCGGGCCGTCGGCTGTACTCAAAAACTCGCTTGACTCAATATCAAAAGAATGGAAATACAAAGCCATAACATTCGTGGGCTATGGCTCTGTGGGAGGAGGACGTTCCATAGAACAACTTCGCTTAAACTCCGTGGAGCTCTGGATGACACCCACCCGAAACGCCGTGCATATCTTTGAGCCATGGACTTTAGTAGATGAAAAAAATAATTTGAAAGCAGGCGTTCTAGACCACTATGAAGGGTCTGCTATCGGCGCCCTGGATAACCTCGTCTTCCTCGCCACCGCCCTGCAAGAAGCCCGCGCAAAGATTTCCACAGGAAAGTAATTGATTCTTGATAAAAACAAGATACAATAAAACCAGTTAAGGGTGGTTTAACCAGTAGTCTGGAAATCCTGGCTTCCTTTTTAAAGAATTAGGAAGCGGGATTTTTTTATTTATCTTCAGTATTTGAGTTCTCTCCTTCTTTTTTCTTTAGTTTGTTTTTTAGATTTTGGAAATGAGGCATTAGGTGTGGCAAGGCATAGAGGTAAAATATCTCAAGCAAGCCAAAAGTGTTGATGACAAGTATCGCGATAAACCAGCCCTTCTCGCTCCCCTTGGCTGACTTCCAAAGCGCTATACCTTTCCATACTAACGACCATGCCATAAGGATTATAAATAGTCCCGGCTTGTCCTCAAAAATTTGAAATAGATTCATAGGGCTAATATAGCATTTAACTTGTTTTATGGCTACTTTTTACCTTCTAGTTTTTTAACCATAGAATCTAACTCCTCTTTTATATCTACATAATCCATCTCTCCAGAGACAACAAATTCTGATATTTTGGATAAAAATTTTTTTGCTCCAAAAAGGAGAATTTCCTTATATCTTGACCTTAATTCAGTATTGCCTTTGTCTATGAGTTGCATTCTTAAAACAAAGAAACGCAACATCTTATAGCAATTATCAAAAGCAAGTTCTACTGTATCCTCTAATCTATATTTCTTGTCTATACCCTCAAGAGCTCCAAGTGAGAGTGAAAGTTTTGTATGAAATACTTTAATAACTTTTTTGATATCTTCTAGGTCAGTCATTTCTTCTCCGGTTTTACTGGAACAAAAATTTGTTGAATAAGAATTTATAATTTTATCCGCTCCAGGATTTTCAACCTCAAACAGTTCTGCTTTGTAGATTTTGATAAAATCCTGTAAAAATCCGCTTTTTGTTGCATGTTCGTAATATTTCAAAAAAACCCCAATACCACTAATTTTTATTAAATTTGGTTGTGCTACTGATATCTCTTTCAAAGCATTAAAAATCTTAGTTGATTCTTTTGCAAGTTCTTTAAAGAAGTTCTCTGTATTTTCATTTTTCTCATATAATAATTTTATTATCTGCTCATCAACACAAGATGTCACAATAGAAACTAAAGACCTCGCCTCTTCTTCACTGAGAGCGCCTGCCGGAATAAGGGAAAGTGTATCAGAAAATTTTTTTATATTTTGCAAGATAAGTTTTGCTTCTTCTGGTTCATCAACGTCTTTTGATAACTCAAAAACAAATCCGACTCTTGCTAAAGAATCTTCATGTTTTTTTTCTAATTTCCATAAATCTACAATAAGATTTGACTTTATGTCTTTTAGTTTTGACTCGCTTATATTATCCATAGAAAAATCATCCCTAAAATTAGAGTCGTTATCTTGAACCTTATTATTAAAATCAATTAACCCCTTGATATCCTCCACCGGGTCGTGCTGTTCTTGTTTTGGTATTTTATATTCAGACATTGGAGTTTAATTTAATCCGTTAAAAAATTTTTTATAATCTTCATATAAATTTTTATAGAAATTATCGCCTTCAAAACTTCGGACCTTTTTCATGACCGCATGCGCGCTGTTTTTAAGCGCATCTATGTAAATTCTCCTTATATTCTTGTTTTTTATATAATAAAGAACTTCTTTGTGCAAGGTCAAGTACTCCAAAAAATTCTCAAAGGCTTCGCGCACCAGAGCCAAATCTTTTTTGGATTCGTCAATATCCAGTAAAATCTCAACGCACAGTTCCATATGGCGCCTCTCCTCCTCCGCGCTCTCTGTGGCTTCTACTGGAAAAAGCCTTCTGTATTCGTTTTCTGGAGTATGCTCCAAAAAGTGGGGCTTCTGAAGCAATCCGGCCAAGTAAAACCCAATGAGCTCTTTTTTGTACCCGCCCTTGTCCGCCTCGCCGTACTGTTCCAATAAAAGCTCCAGGTCTTTTTTAAGGTCCGATCCTAAAACTCTCACGAGCTCCCTTTCCAAGCCGGAAGAATGTTTGTGCAAGTCAAGGTCAATGTCATTTATCTCGCCCGCCGGAAGGCGGTAGATTTTCTCCAAACTGGGTCGGAGCGATGCACTCAAAAGGTAAGATAATTGTTGCTTGTCTTCCTGACCTAGGTCATTCTCATTCAACGAGGGAACATTTTTCAAAAACTCATAGAAGTGATTCAAATATTCCAATCTCAAATTAAAATCTTTTCCTTCTTCCGTTTTGGGAAAACCCAGAATATTCAGCACTTTACCGTATTTTCCGGCTAAATCTTTATACTCGTCCTCCGGAGCCTTTTCTCGTTCCAAATCCTGAAATTCTTCCCAAAAACGGACCACTTCCCGCAATCCTTCAGTTGGAGTCATTTCTTTTAATACCCATTTTTCCTGTTCCATAATTTATAAAAAATTAAACGGATAAGAATTTACTCAAAAATATCCACCAAATACTCGTCTATTTTGCGCTGGTCTAGCTCGTAGAAATATTTCTCTTGACGGTGTAAATATCGCGCCAAATCTTGCCCCACAAAACGCCAATGCCATGGCTCGTATTTGTAATAGGTGTTCCCTTTTGGATATGAAAGTATAAAACCCTGCTTGTAGGCATTTTCGGTGAGCCATTTAAAAGCAATGGTGTTTTCAAAACTCGTGGCGACAGCACCGCTGATTGCAGGAGTTGTAAAATCAACCGTCGTGCCCAGCTGGTGCTCGGAATATCCTTGCTCTGCGGAAAAACTATTTGCTGTTCCCGCCCCGTATTGCACGCTATATGCATTTTTTAAATTCTTCTGCTCCTCAAACGAGCGATACCCCGAGGCAACCAGTATGTTGACATCGTCTCGCTTGGCAT
>MFTO01000009.1 GCA_001786835.1 Candidatus Nomurabacteria bacterium RIFCSPHIGHO2_01_FULL_40_20
TATCAACTACAAGGAGATTAATTTTCTTAATATCATACTCACGAATAAGTGACTCCAGGGACATACAGGAAATCGTAGTTTTTACAATATTACTTCTTAAACCAGGTCGCCATGCATGCTTAAGAATAGTTTCCAAAGAGAATGAACTGAGTGAGCCTCCAATGATTCTCAAATACCAGTTATCACTTCGTACTTTGTAAAATTGCTTCTCCTCATCTTCGTCACAAATAGCAACGTTTTTAAACTTCAATTTGGGATAATCTTTATATGTTTTAAGCAGTCTGTCAAACCAAATAGAAACCGGTTCAACGAGCACACCCCTCCATTTATAGCGGGTAACGTATTTGTAGATTGGATCTAGTCTTTTTCCATCTTTGGCTCCTATCTGAATAAAGAAGAAGTCAAAGTCATTTATAGACATTTCAGTAATTACTTTATGAAATAATTTTTGCATTTTCATTCAAAAAGTATACCAAGTTAGAACCAGAAATACTATCCAGTGTAAGGATAAATTAGAGAAACTTACTTATGCGCGATCGACCGGACTTGAGGGTCAAGTTTCTAAGTAGTTAGCTAATTGTTTTTTAACATATTTCCTACCTGCACCACTCTTTAGAAATCTCTCCCCTCCTTTTGCATCTGTTTGATTTAAGTATCCTTCATAATAAATTAACTTCAGTGCATCTTTTTTAGATGTAGTTTTACCACCTTGCTTATTTATATGTTCAGCAAGACGTTTTTTAAGGTCGGAAGTATATCCTATATACCAACTTTTGTCGTTTTGGTCTTCTAGTAAATAAACCCAGTACATACATTCATTCTAATACTTCACGTAAAATTCGTAAACTCACCACGTGATTCTGTCGCGTAAAAGCTAAAGCTCACGCGACACACGCAAAAAAGCCCCTTTCGGGGCTTCCACATGACTTCTTGCCCAGTAAAATTCACTTCGTTCATCACTGGGTTCCGAAGCCACGTGATGATTTGCAAGCAAATCATTTTACGTGGCGCGATCGACCGGACTTGAGGGTCAAGTTTCTAAGTCCCCCTTCGTAAACTCAGGGCTCCTAAGAACTTCCTCCCCGGGCTCGCCTCCTGCCTATGGCAGTAAGGCTCCGCCTGTTCAAGCCGGGCAGAAGTGAAGCAGTTCACTTCTTTTCTCTCGCGAAGTAAAAAGAAAAAACTGGCGCAAAGCCAGCTTTTCTTTTTATGCGGGGTTATTAAACGAAGCTCGAACTTATTTTAGTAAAAATTCTACCAATGCTCTAAATGTAAATGCGGACTCGGTTTTGCGAAAGCATTTTTTGGGGAAAGGGATTTCGCAAAACCTCGGCTAATATTCTTTCTTGAATTTCGGCAAAATCTTGCTTTTCTCCCGCAGGAGGGGTTTGGGGAGGAATGCGGGAAAATCAAAATCCCAAATGCTTGGTGCCTACGGTCATCGTATCACAATAATGTCCAAGCTAAAGGCAGAGCACCCTCGGCATCCGCCTCGGGCATTTCCGCTAGGGCTACGAGTGCCTAGATGCCTCGGATTGAACCTATATTTAAAATCCCGCCTTGCATTCGGAAACCCTTTCAAACATTACGCTTCGCTACGCGAAGCGCGCCAAAATTTTGCCAATAATGACCTTAGTTTGATTCTTGCGCGATCGACCGGACTTGAACCGGCAACCTCTTCCGTGACAGGGAAGCGCTCTAACCAGTTGAGCTACGACCGCATAAAAACCATTATACATAAAATCGTATAATTTCAAAGAGTTCCTTCTATTTTTGTGTCGGCACCAGGAGTTGCACCTGGGACCTGCACTTTATGAGTGTGCCGCTCTAACTACCTGAGCTATGCCGACAAAATGTCACCTTTAACTGCCTTAATCAAACCAAGCATTTTATACTTCAAATTCTTACTTCTACGAACGAACAATCTGCAAACGCCAAAGTAATTATCATAATTTTCATAAACCTTATTAACTTTTGTATTCACAAAATAAGGCTTGTTAAGTTGTGAATCTCGTAATTCTAACAGTTTTTTCCAAAAAATCAATACTTTTCTTATTCTCTTTTCATGTATCCTATTAATCTGAATACCGCACACAATATCGCTTGGCGCAACTTCCATAACTTGGATTAAAATGTTCTTCATAAGTAATATCATATTGGGGTCAGAGTTGGCAAACATGAACCTACTTGTACTGTCAGTTTTTGCTCCTTCACTCCAGTATAATGCCGTAGCAATCAACAACAATTCTCTTTTAGAAATTTTCTTCACCATTTTTTTACCCCAAATATCAGCTAAGTTAATAGCATTAAGCCTTTTCTTCTTATTCGTTTCTGCCCCCATTCGCTGCCCAGTTTTTTGTGATATCCCAATATTTTTTCTTAATTTTTCAAACTGTTCTTCTGTTAAGATTATATCTCGACACCATGCACTAACTGAACTTTTTGAAACACCAAGTTTACGTGCTATTACAATAATAGAAATCCCTTTTTCTCTCATAAGTTGTGCTTTTGACCTTTTATCATACTTAGCCATATATGACATTATATCATAGGTTCTATTATAGGCTATAATGTTAAAGGCTCAGAAACTCTCCTTGCAATTGTTGATTTTTTGAGTTAGAATCCTATCGCGGGTTGGAGGAATGGCACCTCATCAGGCTCATAACCTGAGGAATCTGGTTCGAATCCAGGACCCGCAACTATTTAAGAAAATTAAATATAGCCGTATTCTCTAAAAATCTGTTCGTAGATAGCTACGACTCTTTTGGCTTCAAAATTAGACACTTCAAAGGCCAGCCCTTCATGGGCTATTCTGTTGCGAATCGTATGCACTTCCCAAGCTCTTGTCAGACTAGGAAAACTCTCTTGGTCTGCGTTTTTTAATTTTTCACCCAGATTCTCTCCCTTAAAACCCATCTGTTCCATCAAATCCAGGAGCATCGAATCTGACTCTATAATAGCAAGCTTCCAATCGGCAGGATTTTGGGAAAATGTATGCTCAAGAACTTTAATCCACCGAGAATTATCAGATACTCCTCCACCCTCTTGTTTCTTTCTTTCTGTTTCGGATTGTTTGTGGGCGTATTCTGCTATCTCGCGCGCCAAATGCTCGTGTTCTTTTTTCCTGATTTCAAGAAGCCGGACCGCGCAATAGGCAATAATAGTTAAGAAAAAAATCGTCAAAATGGTTAAAATAAATTTAACTACGTTGCCGACTGCTCCATAATCAACTCCGCCTGTAAAAAAATTCTTTATATCAATAAAGAAACCAACGTTCTTAAAAAGAAAGATTGCCAGTACAATAAGAGCAAGAGCAGCCAAAATTATCTCAAAAATACCTATACCACCGCTATTTCTTTTCATATTCATCTATTATCTCAAATTTTTTACCTATTTCAAATAGCGCATCCTCTCTCCAGTGCGGGGCCATAAACTGAATAGAAAAAGGTAGTCCTTCTTTATTTATTCCTGAAGGAAGCGCGATGGAAGGGACGCCTGCGATATTCGCCGGAGCAGAAAATAAATCCGATAAATACATGGCGACAGGGTCATCCATTTTTTCTCCTATCTTAAAAGGCAGAAAGGGCACGGTCGGTGTCAGCACTAAATCCACTTTTTGAAAAGTTTGGTCCATCTCTTTTACTATCGCCTCACGCGCTTTCACCGCCTTGCCATAAGCTCCGGAGAGTCCTTGAGACAAAATATAATTGCCGAGTGTTATTCTCCTTCTAGCTTCCGCGCCGAAGCCCTGTGAGCGAGTTTTTTTATAGCTATCATTCACGCTCTCCCCCGCCATAGAAAGTCCGTATCTAACACCATCAAATCGCGATAAATTGGTAGACACTTCGGAGGGCATAATAATATAATAAACAGCCAGTGAATATTTGGTATATGGCATTTTTATGTCCACTACCTTATAGCCCGACCCCTCCAATTTCTTTACAGACTTCTTAAAATTTTCCATCACTTCCCCGTCTACCCCCGTTTCAAATAAATGCCAAGGGATGCCGATTGTCTTAGGTTTTAGATTAGAGATTTTAGATTTTAGACGAAGTTCTTCTTTTACGGAAGTAGCGTCTTTGGGGTCGTATTTCGCTAAAACATTAAAAATAATTTCGGTATCCCGCACGCTTTTACCAAAAGGTGCAACCTGGTCTAGAGAGTTTCCCATAGCGATGATTCCATGACGAGAAACTGCGCCATAGGTAGGTTTGAGTCCCACTAGTCCGCAAAAAGCCGATGGCTCGCGCACAGACCCGCAAGTCTCCGTGCCGAGCGCCGAGAGCGTCATTAGGGAAGCCACAGCTCCAGATGAGCCTCCAGATGAGCCTCCAGGCACACGAGTAAGGTCAAGTGGATTCCTAGCCACCCCATAGGCGCTAGTTTGGGTGGAAGAGCCCATGGCAAATTCGTCCATATTTGTGCGACCAAGAAAAATAACCCCTTCTTTTTTCAACAACTTCACAGCTGTCGCATCATAAGACGCTATATAATTTTCCAAAATTTTGGAACCGGCCGTTGCCGTCTCTCCTTCAATCAAAATGTTATCTTTTACTGCAAAAGGAATACCGGTGAGGAGTGTCGCTGTGCCATTTTTGAATTTTTCTTCGGCTAATCTCACCTCTTCGTCAATGTTTTTATACAAACCTAAATAAGCATTGAGCTCCTTGTTTTTGGAATTAATATTCCCGAGATAAACATCCACGAGCTCCCGCACCGAAAAATCTCCTCTCGAGAGAGACTCATGCGCTTTTTCAATTGTCAGATTTTTTAAATCAATCATAAAATCTTTTTGACTTTTACAAAACCATCCTTAGAATCCGGAAATTGCGCCGTGATTAAATCTAATGAAAAACCCTGATCTTCGCCTGCCTGCGCAGGCAGGTCTTCTCGCCAAGCGTTATAGATCGCATGTTCTACCTTAATATCTAAAAGCTCCACTTCTTCAATTTGTTTTAAATACTTTAAAATTCCCTCCATATCGGAGAGCAATTTTTCCTTTTCTTCCCCAGTTAATTCAAGTTTTGCCGTTTCGGCAAGCGCCTCAACGTCTTTAATATTCATCCCGTTAGAAGTTAATGATAATGCACGAATCCTGTTAGTATAACGGAAATCTTTGATTTCCTACTTCTAACGGGATTCATAATACGAGTATAACAAGAAAGGTAGAAAAATTCTATCAGCCAATTAGCGCTTTGATGCGAGCTTCCACGGGAGGATGAGAAGCAAAAAGACTGGTTATATGCTTGCCGATTTTGCTACCTTTGGGGTCGGCGATGTATAAGTGCGCGATGGCGCTAGATTGGCGAGTCATCGGGCGAGAATATTGGGAAATTTTACGGAGCGCGTTTGCAAGCCCTTCTGGATAGCGAGTCAGAAGCGCGCCGGAGGCGTCCGCCAAAAATTCCCGCTTGCGGGAAATGCCAAGCTGAAGCAACATCGCAAATATCGGCGAAAGAATAGCAAAAATAATTCCAATCAGCATTAAAATTCCGCCGGCTTTACTGTCGTTGTTTCTCCCCCTTCCTCCCCAGAGCATGCTCCGCATAAAAACATCGGCTAAAATTGAAACGAATCCAACCAGCACCACCGCGATGGTGGAAACAAGCATATCTTTATTTCCGATATGCGAGAGTTCGTGCGCCAGCACTCCCTCCAGCTCATTTTTCTCCAAGATTTGCAAAAGCCCGGTTGTCACCGCTACCACTGCATGCTTAGCATCTCGCCCAGTGGCAAAAGCGTTTGGCGCGGGGTCGTTCACAATATAGACTTTCGGCATCGGGAGGCCGGCGGTAATAGAAAGGTTCTCCACTATAGTATATAAATTAAAATGCTCTTGCCTGTTTGCCGGCTTGGCGCCCGCGAGTTTTAGCACAATTTTGTGCGAGAACCAGAAACTGAAAATATTCATAAATATACTAAAGGCCACGAAGAAATATAAAATGCTCGGGTCAGCGTAGTAATAAGAGAAAAACCAACCAAGACCGATAACCACCACAAAAAACATGGTCATCAGCATCCAAGTCTTCCGAATATTTTGCGATTGATGGGTGTATAAATTTGAGGACATAAATTTAATTTATCTATAATGATTATTTACATCAATTATTTCAATCACATTTTTCTCTCGAAAAATAAAAATTGCTCTGTACTTCTTATTTACTCTAAAACTCCAGAAGCGTAAGTGTTTTGGTTCTAACAATTCCGTTTCCAAACTTGGGTGAAAAATATTACTCTCAAGCATTCGGATTTGTTTTTCAAATTTCTTGACGAGTTTTCTTTTTGCCAAATATTCTAAAACTTCGTTGTGAACAGGCAAAACAATCATTTTATTTTTTGAAGTAAGTTGACCTCTTGAGACCTCTCTCTAAACTAGAAATAAAATCTTTATTGTAGAGTTTGGTGTTCTTAAAAGCTGAAACAACTGCTTTTTTGTTTTTTAAAGGCGGAACAGAAAAGGCATCGCTGGCCATTTCCCGCTTTATATATTCGTAACGCAGGGCCTTGTCTAAAAGACTTTCATATTCTTTTTTGGTTACCGTAATCGTATTCATATGTAAAGTATATCAAATATCAACCCAAAATTCAATAAATCAAGTTCTGGTAATATTTTTTGATTGATGGGTGTATAAATTTGAGGACATAAGTTATTTTTATTCAAATTTTACACTCGCTAAGTCTATAGTCATGGGAACATTAAGCCCATGAGAAGGTCTAATAAGGATTGTTCTTTTGTCAGGTAATACTAAAGAATATTCAAATATAGGAGAATCATTCACGTCGTTTTGCACCTTACGGACATTGTAGATATTTTTTCCAAAAGTTTGAGTACCAAAAGGGGAAGAACTCATTTCATCTCCCGCAGTGTTTCCTTCTGTGTTATACGATACATATTCTGTATCTTTATTATCTATTTTATCCTTACTATTTTGACTTGACCAAACTATATACCATCCTTCTGAAGGTTTTACTTCTCCAACTTCAATAATTCCCTTACTGTTGTAATTAAAAGAAAACTGTCCTGACACAACATAACTTTTATATTCTTTATCTACATCTTTGGTCAACACCGGCAAATAAGTTTCTTTGTCCTTTAGCATAAACTTAAGCGCAAAAACCATGAGGATAATCAGAACCAGAAATAAAATCGTATTTAATTTTGAGCCGAAGAATTTGTTTTGCATAAAATTTCTTAATAAACCTCGTCGTGAGAACCTATGTTCACTAAAATCACGCTTTCTTTATCAAAAAGAAAATAAATCCGATATTGATAATTAATATTAGCAGAATAGAAAATTTTTAACGTGCCAGATAATTTGTGAGTTTTGAGTAATGGATAAAAGACATCTTTAGCAAGCAACTCCAGTGTTCTTTTCGTTTTTATCTGAAGTTCTGGATGGTTTGAAAGAAACTCTCCGAGTTTTTTATTGAAAGACCCGGAAGAAATTAACTCTCTCATTTACTTTTTTTCGCATCCCTAATGAGAGATGTTGCCGAATTATATTTTTTAAAATTCCCACGCTCTAATTCATATAAATTTGCCATAGTTTCAAACTCAAAGAGCCTCCTCTTCGCCTGCTTTATAACAGACTTTAGGTTTTTGGTTGCAGTATTTATTTTTCCTGCAGTAATCGTATTCATATGTAAAGTATATCAAATCCCAATCCAAAATTCAACAATCTGTGTCCTTGTGATATTTTTTAACTAATTAGTAACTTTTCTTTTTCAAATTCTTTTAATTTTAAAAATTCTCGCGCATTAAAACGCAGGGCACGGCCAGTTTTATTCGGCTTGCAAATAGGACAGCTAGATAATTTCTTTTTATATCTTTTGCGCATTTAAGCGAAAACTGGTTTCTGGTTTTGAAAAAATTTAAAAGCTCCACCTTTTTTCATAACAGTTCCAGCTTTAACGAAAAATTTACTAGCGTCCAGTATTTCAAACAAAACGGGCTCATCTTTTTTTGTAAAATGCACGACAACATTACCAATTTCCATAGCGTAATCTATCGGCTTATTTGAAGCTTCTACTGTCAGAATATCGGCTTCTGATTCATAGGTTATTTTATTTTTTTTGTTATTTTTTGCCATAGTTTTTAAAACGTCCCGGATAGAAAGTAATCACTTTTTTAACACCTTTCTCCTCTTTATATACTACCCTTAAAACATGACTCCTGTCAATTTTAGATTGGGCTATTAAAAGCG
>MFTO01000010.1 GCA_001786835.1 Candidatus Nomurabacteria bacterium RIFCSPHIGHO2_01_FULL_40_20
GTTGGGGTAATAATGCTTCTTTAGTCTACGAATCTGTAGGTGTAGGCGAAAATGTAAATAATATTAAATTTGCGTATCATTCTTTTACAGATATTTTAAATCTAGAATATTGTTTTTGGGACATAGGAGGGAAAAATAATTTTGGCTGTGTAAACTTAAAAAGAAAAAAATATTGTATCTTGAATAAAGAGTATACAAAAGAAGAATATGAAAAACTTCGGGAGATAATTGTTGAAGACATGGAGAAGAACCCTTATATTGACTCTAAGGGTAGGGTTTATAAATACGGAGAATTTTTCCCTTTGGAGATGAGTTTGTTTCCTTACAATAGATCTAATGCTATGCGATTTTTTCCGAAAACAAAAGAACAAGTGCTTTCTTTGGGTTGCGATTGGGATGATTACGAAAATCCAACAACTAGTTTTACATTAAAATCAAACGAATTACCTGACACCATAAAAGAAACCACAGATTCTATATTGGATGAAATAATTGAATGTGAGAATTGCGCCCGTTCGTTTAGAATTGTTAAGGGAGAGTTAGGGTTGTTAAGAAAAATGGATTTACCCATTCCTCATGAATGTCCCAAATGCCGTGAAAATAGAAGGTTTGCAAGAATGACAATTCCAAGGCTTTATCACAGGGATTGCAATAAGTGTAATAAACCGATTTACACTCCGTATTCTCCAAATGACCCAAAAATAGTGTATTGTGTAGAATGCTATCAAGGAGAATTTAATTAATATGGAAACTAAGAATTGCCACCCCGAACGAAAGCGAAGCTTCATACGGGGCAGGAAATTGTAAAAGTATGGAACATAAAGAACAAAAAGTGGTGTGTCAAAATTGTAAGGCTTCGTTTACTATAGAGCCGGATGATTTTGGTTTTTTTAAAAAGATGTCATTACCTCCACCGACTTTTTGTCCAGATTGCCGGAGGGCTCGGCGTTGGGCTTGGCGGAACAATATGTCGCTTTACTCTCGCAAATGTGAACTTTGCGATAAATCTGTAATTTCGCTTTATTCTCCAGACTCAGGTCTTACCGTTTATTGTAATAAATGCTGGTGGAGCGACGGATGGGACCCAAAGAGCTACGCAGTGGATTATGATTTCTCTAAACCATTCTTTACCCAATTTCGAGAACTTTTACAAAAAGTTCCCCAGATGGCGATAGTGAATGATGATGGTATTGCAAGCATAAACTGTGAATATACCCAAGATTGGTGGTTTGCAAAAAATTGCTACATGTGTTTTTCAGGTTGGCATACTGAAAATATTATGTATAGTTTTTTTATTCTTGCGGGTAAGTACATGATGGATTGCATAAATATCAGATCTTCCAGTGAGTGGCTATATGAATGTAATCTTTGCTCAAGGTCATATCAGCAAAAATATTCGCAAATTTGCCTTTCGTGTATAGATTCGCAGTTTATTTCTGATTGCCGAGACTGCCAAAATTGCTTTATGTGTTTCGGTCTTCGCAGTAAAAAATATTATTTTAAGAATAAAAAATATGGGAAAGAGGAATATGAAAAAATTCTGGAAAGTTACAGACTTGACACTTATTCCGGAGTAGAAAAAGCTAAGAAAGAATTTGACGAGTTTCTTTCAAAATTTTTTAGGCGCTATTCACAAATATTCAGGTCTCTTAATTGCACAGGAGATATTATTTCTTTTTCCAAAAATTCAAAAAACTGTTTCGTTCTTAAGAAATCCGAAAATTGCAGATATTGTGATTTCGGATCTGACAATAAAGATTCGCTAGATGTGACTATGTCCGGAGAATTATCGGAGTCTTATGATACTGTGGTGGCAGACCACTCCCAACTTAACTTTTTCGGAGTTTTCTCGGTCAAAAGTCAGGACGTTAGGTATTGCCAGCATTGCCACAACTGCAAGCATTGTTTCGGTTGTGTCGGGCTTCGGAATGCGAACTATTGTATTTTCAACAAACAATATTCTAAAGAAGAATACGAAGAACTCGTGCCTAAAATTATCGAGCAGATGAATAGTGCGCCTTATGTAGACAAGATGGGTTTGGTGTATAAGTATGGAGAATTTTTTCCGATAGAACTTTCTCCTTTCGGCTACAACGAATCATATGCGCCGGAGCTTGTGCCACTTACAAGAGAAGAAGCTAAAAAGAAAGGGTATGGCTGGCAAGACAACCAGCAAAAAACGGAAGGCAAGAAAACTCTTAAGGCGGGGGATATTCCGGACTCTATCAATGACGTCAGCGACGAAATTTTAAACGAAGTGCTAGCTTGCGTTTCTTGCAAAAGGAATTATAAAATTGTCCCAAACGAGTTAATTTTTTATAAAAAAATGAAAATTCCGATTCCGAGAAAATGTTTTTATTGCCGTTATGTTGATAGGGTCTCCAGGCGCAATCCTTTTAAACTCTGGCACAGGGTTTGCATGTGTGATAAGGAAGGGCATAATAATCATGAAGGCAACCCACGCCAAGGCGGGGCAAGATGTAAAGAAGAATTTGAGACAACCTTTGCTCCTGACCGACCAGAGATAGTATACTGCGAAAAGTGTTATCAAAATGAGGTATATTAATTTTGATTATCAGCCCCGACGTTTAAGTCGGGATCCCGACCAGGGCGTCGAGACAGAAGGTGTATTAATATAATACCCCAACAAACTGGAGTTTGTAAGGATGTTAAAAATATGGAGTATCAATCAACAACTGTGGTGTGTCAGAATTGTAAAGCTTCGTTCACTATCGAACCCGACGATTTTTCATTCTATGAAAAAATCAAGGTTCCTCCGCCGACTTGGTGTTTTGAGTGCCGACAACTTCGTAGGTATGCTTGGAGAAATGAGAGAACACTTTATCGAAGAAACTGCGATTTATGCAAAAAAAGCACTGTTACTATTTATTCCCCTAATAAGCCTTATAAAGTATATTGCAACATTTGCTGGTGGGGAGATGATTGGGATAGGGAGACTTACGGCCGAGATTTTGATTTTTCAAGATCTTTCTTTGAACAATTTGCCGAGCTTCAACATGATGTGCCACGAATGGCGCTTCTAAATAAGAATAGTGTGAATTCGGAATACACCAATCATTCGGGAGATAACAAAAATGTTTACCTCTCTTTCTCTTGTTTTGGTAATGAAAATATTATGTATAGCACTTGGGTGATGAAATCACGTGAATGTATGGATTCTAGTTTTATTGCAGAAAAAGGGGAACGTCTATATGAAGTTTTAGATTCAAGGACTTCCTATCAATGTCAGTACGGAATGTTCTTAAAAGATTGTTCCACTTGTTTTTATACTTACGATTGTCACGGGTGCAACGAATGCTTTATGTCTTCAAATTTGCGAAATAAAAGCTACGTTTTCAGAAACAAACAATATACTAGAGAAGAATATTTAGAAAAAATAAAATCTGTAGATTTCTCTTCTTTTAAAACAAGAGAAGAGTTGCTTTTAGAATATCAAAAGATGCTTTTAAAAAACTCTATCCATCGATATGTAATAAGTGAAAGAAACATAAATTCTGTGGGTAACTTGATGTATGACTGTAAAAATGTAAAGGACTCTTTTGAAGTAAATAAATGTGAAGATTCCAAATACATTTATGGAGGAATTGAAAACAAAAACAGCATGGATATTTACCATGTGGGATACAACGTGGAGCTTTGTTATGAAATGCAGGGATGCACGCGAGTTTCAAATTGTCAGTTTTGTCACCTTTGTTATGACAATATGAATGTAATATATGGAGATACTTGTCAAAATAGCCAGAATCTTTTTGGCTGTGTAAGTATTAAAAAAGGAGAGTATATGATTTTTAATAAAAAGTATTCTAAGGAGGATTTTAATATCTTGAAAGATAGGATTGTTGAACATATGAAGAAGACGGGAGAATACGGAGAATTTTTTCCACCAGCAATTGCGCCGGTTTACTACAACGAAACACAAGGCAGTTTGTATGCTCCGATGTCTAAAGAAGAAACATTAAAAAAAGGCTGGCACTGGGAAGAAAATGTTCCAGGGACTTTAGGTAAAGAGACTATTTCTTCGACAGATATTACAGACAAAATAGAAGATGTACCAGATGGTTATCTAAAAGAAATTTTTACTTGCAGTGTTTGTTCAAAAAATTACAATCTAACAGAAAATGAACTTCTTTTTTATAGACGAGAGAAGATACCTATTCCAAGAAAATGTCCGAATTGCCGTTACAAAAGACGTTTTGATTTGAGACCTCTTAGAAAACTTTGGACGAGGGATTGTATGTGTGAAAAAGAAAATCACGATAGTCATAAAGGAAAATGTCAACTGAACTTTAAAACTTCATATGCGCCGGAGCGCAAAGAAATAATCTATTGTGAGAAGTGCTACCAACAAGAAGTGTATTAAAAAATTTGCTACCCCGATAGTGAATTTTCAAAGTGTGCAAAGCACACCCTAAACTATTTAGGGCACTTTGAAAATCTACTACGGGGTGCTATAATACTCATATGTCAAAAGACTATTACAATGTATTGGGTGTGGAGAAAGGTGCTACCAAAGACGAAATAAAGAAGGCGTTTTATAAGCTGGCGCACAAATATCACCCTGACAAAAAAGAAGGCGACGAGAAGAAATTCAAAGAAGTGAACGAGGCCTACCAAACACTTTCTGACGATGACAAGCGAGCAAAATATGACCAATTTGGTTCGGGTTTTGAGAATATGGGCGGCGCCTCCGCCGGAGGCTATGGCGACCCGAGGGGTTTTGGCGGATTTGATTTTAGTGGATTTCAGAACGGCGGGCAAGAATTTGATTTCGGAAACTTAAATGATATTTTCTCTGACTTTTTTGGTGGAGGTATGGGAGGGGGACGAACGCAAGCGAGGAGAGGCCGAGATATTTCTACTGAAATACATATTTCATTTTCAGAAAGTATTTTTGGCGTAAACAGAAAAATTTTGATTACCAAAACTTCCAGCTGTGAGACTTGCAAAGGCAGTGGAGCGAAAGCGGATACCAAGATGGAGTCTTGCAAGACTTGTAATGGTCAAGGGCAAATCCGCGAAGCCAAGCGCACGATTTTAGGCACGATTTCAAGCACCAAAGTTTGCGAGACGTGTCTCGGCTCGGGCGAAGTGCCAAAAGAAAAATGTGAAAAGTGCCACGGCAAAGGAGTCCTCCGTAAGGAAGAAGAAATTTCACTTGCAATTCCAGCGGGCATCCGAAACGGTGAAATGGTGCGAATGTCCTCTATGGGCGAAGCAGTTGCCAAAGGCACTTCGGGCGATCTTTACATAAAGATAAACGTCGTTCCGCATGCTACATTCAAGCGCGATGGACATGACCTCGTGATGAATTTGAATTTGAAACTCTCTGATGCGCTTTTGGGCACCGAGTATCCGATAGAGACTCTAGATGGAAAAATAAAAGTGACGATTCCAGAAGGCGTCGGCATCAACGAAATTCTACGTGTCAAAGGCAAGGGTGTACCGGTAGGCAAGGGTAAAAGAGGGGACCTTCTCATTAAACTCAACATCAAAATGCCTACCAAAATCTCTCGCAAATCCCGCGAACTCATCGAAGAACTCAAAAAAGAGGGGGTATAAAAATATTTAAATTTGTAAACTAGTATGCTATAGTTCTTTTTGGTATTGTCTTTTGTAAAAAGCATTTTTTCAACAATCAAAAAAACCAAGGTTATGAAAAGAACTTTTCCATTTTGGCTTGTAGGTCAGGTAATTTTTGCCATAGGGCTAGTGCTCTTTGGCTATTATTTAGGCCTCTCAGATTTATTACTTATTGGCTTAGCATTTATGATGGGATCATTTCCAGCGTCAGTTATTTATTCTGCAATGATCGAGAAAGAAGGCAAATTGTACAGATTTGAGGATTTGAGCAATAACCAAAAATTCAAATTGATCAATTGCAAAGCCACGTCTTTTGAACCTTCTGAAAGCTTTTGTCACGTTTTGCTTATGAATGGGAAAACTGTAGCAGGTCAGTATATTTTACTACTTCGTAACGATCTTTTCCTCGAAGATATCAAAGAGGGGAGGTTTTACGTTAAGCAGAAGGAGGGTATTTCTACTTGGTATTCTTCTGCAATGGTAAAGGAACTTGAAGCAGGTAAGTTAGCTCTGCCTTCTCTGGTAAAGCTATAAAAATAGAAAACAAGGATTTTGCAATTTCAAGCCCTACTTTTTAGTGGGGCTTGTTTTTTATTTGAATTTTTTCCTAAACTTAGTTGTTAGCATAGAATACGCGAGTTGGGCGGAGGAGTATTCGGTGATCGGGGTGTCTTTTTGCGGAGAGACTTCTACGATGTCAGCGCCGACGAGGTTAAATTTTGAAATAGCTTGCTCTAAGAGTTTCATCCCATAATTCCACTTGAGTCCGCCGGGGACTGGGGTGCCGGTGCCGGGCATTACAGATGGATCAAAGCCATCCACGTCTATCGTTATATAAATATTTTTAGTCTTGATGGATTTTAAAATCTCTGCGATTTCTGGTTTTTTGGCTGGGTGTCCCCATTCAAAAACTTTTACATTATTTTTCTTATTGCTGAAATATTTGTATTCGCTCTCGTGATAAGTGCGGACACCGACTTGGACTATCGGAAATCCCATTTCACTTGCTCTACGCATTACTGCCGAATGCGCATATTTTGTAGGTTTTTTACTATAGTCACTGTCATCATCACGCAAATCACAATGCGCATCAATTTGAAGGATAGTCACATCTTTTGTTTTGTATTTTTTACTGAGTGCTTCGAATGCTCCGATGCATACAGAATGTTCACCACCGAGCAAGAAAACAAATTTATCATTTTTTAATAGTTCGCTATAATTTTTCTGAATCACTTCTGAAGCTTTTTGAGGGGGTAAGTTTTTTATTTTAGATAAATTTTTATGAGCTGATTTCAAATAATCATTCACATTTAATTTCAATTTCCTATCCCAAAATTCTATTTGGGTATC
>MFTO01000011.1:0-4134 GCA_001786835.1 Candidatus Nomurabacteria bacterium RIFCSPHIGHO2_01_FULL_40_20
AATACCTGCAATACTACAATCAAGAAAGAATTCATTTATCATTAAGTACTACCCCACATCAAGTGGTGCTAAGGTCTTGAGAGGAATACGGTTTAAATAATCCCCCAGCCCCCTGCCTGCGCGGGCAGGCAAAATTGGTGTTTTGTGAGGATGGGGTGGGGTTTTCTTTTCGCAAGGACGATTTTTGGGAGTAAAAAATAAAAATGGTGTACAGAACCTAAGCTCTGCACACCATTCTCCCTTTGTCTTTTCATTAAATATTTTTCATGCCGAGTTGTAACCCCTTACTCTGCACAAATTCTTCTATTTCAGCAAGGGTTGTCTTGCCAAGGTTTCTGCATTTCAGCAATTCGTGGCGATCTAGTTTTACAATCTCACCTAGAGTATTAATCTTTGCTGCCTTCAATGTGTTATATGCTCTCTCCGACAAATCCAAATCTTCTAAAGGAATTGCAAGTGGAGTATGTGTGGATGCAGCAGCTAACAGCATTTTAATTCTATTACTCACTTGCTCGAGCCGGAAACTTATCTCACCAACAATTGTACCCAATTCACTTAACTCGATAAGAATTTGGTGATTCTTATCTTTTTCTTGTTGAATACTTGATAAATTGGCAACAATAACTTCAGTAGCTTGCTTTAGACTAATTTCTTTGCTTTCCATGATATTAAGTTTTTAATTTTCAGATTTTATTTCTACGTTTGTTTTTATCACACAATAAGGAAAAAGTCAATAGATCGTGGTAATGTGCACACACATATGGCGGTTTCTCTTAAAATGGAGGAACCGGTGGAGACGTTGGACGTCTACAAGCAAAGGTTCCTGACACCTTTTATCTTTATCATATTTAAACTAAACACTATTATTTACAATATTTTCTACGAAACGTGGCAAATCACTTTTTATTCCTTTCACCTTTTCAGATATAAGATAAATATTTTTATAAGTTGGTTTTGTAAGTTTATACATTTTTTTATCTACAGTAAGAATATGAGAACCAAGAACCATTCCTTCTGTAACTATATAAAAATCAACAGTTGTATTTGACCTTATTTTACGATTCTTGACGAACTGATGATATTTATGCAATATTTTTTCTAGTTTTATGGGTTTTTCTGTTCTAAGAGTAATTTTTTTAAAAAAACTTTTGATACATTTCTCAGCAGTTCTAACAGTAAAGCCATTCTCATTTTTTGTTAGTCCGTTCATGGTTTCCAAGATTACAAGTGAAGAAAGAAAAAATGTAGCGTGTTGACCAGTTAAAAAGCCAAAAGATGATTTAATGTGATCATGGTTACTATCTTTTTTATTTAATAGAGAGATAAGCCAAGAACTATCAGGAAATATCTTAACAAGTTTAGGGCCCTTTCTTTTGGGTTTTTTCTTCATATTTTTTATTTAGCTTCTCCTTCAGGGCCTTTATCCTCTGTCGCTTCGGCACTTCCTTTGTCAGTACTTTCGGCGTCGCGGACTTCGGAGGGTTGTTCTTCGGGGGTAGGATTATTCTGTGCTTCGCCTGCTGGCTCAGTACCTCCGCCCCCTTGGGCTCCGGCCTTCGCTACGGCCTCCCCGATTTTGGACATTTCGGCAGAGAGCTCTTCGGTGGCTTTCTTGATAGTTTCTATATCATTCCCCTCTTTCACTTCTTTGAGCGCAGAAATTTTCGTATGCACGCTAACTCCGAGCTCGGAAGGTATCTTGGTTTCATTATCTTTAACCGCTTTTTCTGCAGTATACATTATCATCTCTGCTGTATTTTTCACATCAACTAATTCTTTTTTCTTTTTGTCTTCTTCGGCGTGAAGCTCGGCATCCGCTTGCATCTTCTTGATATCTTCTTCTTTGAGTCCGCTCGACGCCTCAATCTTGATAGATTGCGCTTTGCCTGAAGCTTTGTCCTTGGCAGTCACATTGAGAATTCCGTTTACATCCACATCAAAAGCAACTTCAATCTGGGGCATTCCGCGAGGAGCCGGTGGCACGCCGTCTAGGATAAACCGGCCGAGGGATTTGTTGTCAGAGGCCATCGGACGCTCGCCTTGCACGATATGAATCTCCACCGATGTTTGATTGTCAGCGGCGGTAGAAAAAACTTGCGACTTGTTTGCAGGTATAGTTGTATTTCTTTCAATCAACTTTGTCGCCACTCCGCCTAAGGTTTCAATACCGAGCGCCAGCGGAATAACGTCGAGCAAGAGAACATCGCGCACATCACCTTGCAAAACTCCAGCTTGCACAGCGGCGCCGAGAGCGACGACTTCATCCGGATTGATGGAGAGGTTTGGCACTTTGCTGAAAACTTTTTTCACTTCTTCCACCATTTTCGGCATTCTAGTCTGCCCGCCCACCATGATAATCTCGTTGATATCGGACATGCTAAAACCAGAAGCTTGCATGGCGCGTTTGGTGATTTCAATAGAGCGGTTGATATATTCTTCCGCCAAAGATTCCAATTGCGCGCGAGTCATCTTTAAGAGCAAGTGTTGCGGACCCTCGGCCGTAGACGTGATAAACGGAATATTGATTTCAGTTTCCACAGATGTGGAAAGTTCTATCTTGGCCTTTTCAGCTGATTCGTCTAAGCGCTGAAGAGCGAGTTTGTCTGCGCGGACATCCACTCCGGAAGTCTTTTTATATTCTTCTGCAATCCAATTGATAATTTTGTGGTCAATGTCTCGGCCTCCCATATGAGAGTCGCCATCGGTAGACTTCACTTCAATAACATCGTCCCCGATCTCAAGCACGGACACGTCAAAGGTTCCGCCTCCAAAGTCGTACACCACGATTTTTTCATTTTTCTTTTTGTTGAAACCATAGGCAAGAGCGGCGGCTGTCGGCTCGTTGATGATTCTCTTTACATCAAGTCCTGCGATTTGCCCGGCATCTTTGGTCGCCTTTCTCTGGGCATCGTTGAAATACGCAGGCACGGTAATTATCGCTTCGGTAATTTTCTCTCCGAGTTTTGCTTCCACATCGGCTTTGATTTTTCCAAGTATCATGGCAGAGACTTCTTCGGGACGCATCCAATTGTCGCCTATCTTTACTTCCACTCCGCCATTTGCTCCTTTTTGAATTTTAAACGGAACATTTTTTAAATCTTTCTGGACTTCCGGGTCGTCAAAATTGTGCCCCATAAAACGTTTGATGCCGTAGACAGTATTCTCTGGATTAGTTACCGCTTGACGCTTGGCAAGAAGCCCTACCAACCTGTCGCCATTTTTCGCAACAGCTACGACGGACGGCGTGGTTCGCGCGCCCTCAATATTTTCTATAATCTTCGGCGCTCCGCCTTCAATAATTGCGACAGCTGAATTTGTTGTACCCAAGTCTATTCCTATAATTTTACTCATATGTTTTTTAAAAAAATTAAATTTATAAAAATTGAAAACTAGTCTTTAAGAAATGCCTTGCGCAGGCCGACGGACCGAGCAGTTCGCTCTGCTAGCAAGCAGAGATAGATTGCATTTCGAGAAGATTAGTTTTCAATGACCCCCACACTTTTTTCGCGACCGCGAAATACTTGTATAAAAGAGTATATATGATAGGATATATGCATGTCAACCCCGTAAAGCGATTACGCCATGGGGCTAGGCAAAAGTAATGAAAAACAAAGACTTTTCCAAAAAAATCTTGAAAAAATTGGCTGAAAAAACGGCTTTGCCTGTAAAGGACTTGGTAGTCGGACTACCAAGTGGTAATCCGACTACCAAATCAAAAGACTCCAAGACCTCATATGCGCTCGCCAGATCGCTTAAAAACCTCGTAGACGCAGGATTTGCGCAAATACACAGCTCTGGACGTGAAAGCTATGCCAAGCTCACAAAGACCGGCAAAGGCAAGGTAAACGCACTTAAGCTCACCTCTCCAGACTCCCTGGTTTCTGCCAATTGGGACGGGCTTTGGAGAATCATCCTTTTGGACCTCCCCGAAGAACGCAAAGCCGAACGCGAGAGCTTGCGCTACCTTCTCAAAAAAGCGGGCTTTGTGTGCCTCAAAAATTCCGCTTGGATTTCGCCTCTCCCCTACGAAAATTTGTTTCAAAATATAAAAAAAGACCTCGGCCTCGAGACCGAGCTCATGATTATCGTCACCGCATTCGTCGACCCCGAAACCAAAAAATTCCTCTTTGAAAC